>JABDNS010000089.1 GCA_013043705.1 Pseudomonadales bacterium | reverse complement strand
GTTTACTTTTTTGGCGCATGCGCCAAAAAAGTAAACTGTCCCCGTGGTTTTAGGTTTCGAGTAGGGCCACAACGCGGGCGGGGGCGGCAGAGGCGCCGACAATTTTGAGCGGGAAAACGCAAACCTGGAAACCGTGGGAGGGTAGCGCAGCCAAATTGGTCAGCTGCTCCATCTGCCAATAGGGTTTGCGCTGGCCAAGACGATGGCCTTCCCAGAACAGGTCATTGCGTTTTTGTTGTTTAGAAATACGAATCTGGTGGTGAAAAGGTAGGTCCCAGCCCCATTGATCGATACCCATCACCGTGCTGCCCTGGTCGATCAGCCATTCAGTGGCCTCAGCGCTCATGCCTGTGCCGCGCTTCCAGTATTCCTTGCTGCCAAGAAATTGGTCTCGATCGGTACGGATCAGCACGATAGTGCCCTCGCTAATTTGCGCACCAGATTTCTTAAGTTCTTTTTTGATGTCGTTGGCGCTTATCATCTCGCCATCGGCCTTGTGACTCATATCAATTACCACACCCGGGCCGATGCCTTTTTCAAGCGGCATTTTATCAATTGATTCAGCAGGTGTTTCGTGTCCCGGCTCGCCGCTGGTTGGCCCGTAATGCCAGGGCGCGTCGATATGCGTAGTGCTATGTACGCCCATCTGCGTAATGGTATCGTCTGACCAGCCCACAAAGTCGCGCGGCATATACTTGAAAGGCAGTCCCAGCGCACGCACTATCCATCTCGCGAGCCAGTGCGGTTTATGCTTTATTTTTACGCGCATAAACGGCGGGTCATCGCGGTTGTACTGGATAGGCTTGGAAAGGTCGATTACTTGCATGGCCAAGGGTACTCGTTGAAAGACTAAACCACGGGGACAGTTTACTTTCTTTGGTGCTGAAGCCAAAGGAGAAGTAAACTGCGCTCACTACGTAGAGATGAACTGCCTATTAAGGCTTGGAAACGGAGTGAGCTGTGTCCAACGAGAAAGAAAAAATAACACCACCTTCGCGATTTAATACCTTCCGCGAAACCTTTGCCGCCGCCGATATGATCGGTGTGCCAGGCGCGCTGGTAAAAGCTCGCGCGCAAAAAATTCCACCCGGCAAGAAGCAGCCAATTATTGTATTACCCGGGATTGGTGCGGACGATTACTCTACATGGCCGTTGCGCTACTTTCTGAAGCGTCACGGCTATCGTACCGAGGGCTGGGGGATTGGCCGCAACACCGGCGGTCGTGGGTTGATTAAAGATCTTGATGAACTGTCGCATCGCTGGACCTCCGATCGTAATCGGCCGCATCGAGGTGAGGGCGAGGTACCCGCACTTATCGATAAAATGCACGATAGAGTCAAAGCGCGTGCCGAGGCTTTGGGTAGCCCAGTGGTATTAATTGGCTGGAGCCTTGGCGGTTACGTTGCGCGTGAAGTCGCACGGGATTTACCCGAACATGTTGCGGCGGTTATCACCATGGGCTCGCCGGTGGTGGGTGGGCCAAAGTACACCTCAACTGCGGCGATATTCAGGGCTCGTAACTGTGATCTCGACTGGATAGAGCAGGAAGTTGAAAAGCGTTTCGAGAATCCGATTCGGCAGCCAATTACCGCAATTTTTAGCAAGCGCGACGGCGTCGTGGGCTGGCGATCATCTATTGATCACTTCAGCCCGCATGTGAACCATATCGAAGTAAATGTCTCGCATATCGGTATGGGCCTGAACGCCGGTGTCTGGCGGCTTGTGTTAAACGCGCTCGAAAAAGGGGTTGGTGACAAATCGTAATCATTCCGATTTGTCACCAACCCCTTTTCTGCTCTTTTTTACAAAAAACGGCTATAAAATAAGCGTTATTTGCTTTTTTTCGTCCAATTGTTGCGCAGGCATTTGCGCCAGAACGTCTAAGATTAATATCTCTTTACTAACAAGTGTTGGCTAAACACAACTCGACGTTTTGGATTGGAACAAGTTCGCGCATGGGCGGAATTTGTTTGCGCGTCGCATCGGAAAACTATGAGCGACAACAACGGAATAGACCCGCGGTCGGTACCGGAGGTCACATTAACAGACTACCTGACGCACTGGACATTTCTTGTCACGGTGCTGGTCAGCGCTAGTGTGTGGATTTGGGATCCGTTACTTGCCGAATGGTTGCTGGCCGATGGTGTACTACAGGCGAATAACTTTGCGTATGTCTTTCATCATACCTTACTAAGTCTCTTTATCCTCTCATTGGGTTCAATCGCTTCGTACGTTTATATTAGATGGCATGCCGAAAAACGGGCGCTGGTTGAAAAAGAATATATGCTGTCGCGCATTATCGAATCGGAGCCCGAGTGCGTTAAAACTGTTTCACCCGACGGGTATTTAATGAGTATGAATCCGGCCGGGCTTGCGATGGTAGGCGCAAGTAGCTTTGAAGAGATCTCCAATACCGAAGTTGTTGGCTTGATTGCACCAGAGTATAAAAAAGCATTTTGGAATTTTCACAAAAAAATTATTGATGGTTATTCTGAAAAAATCGAGTTTGATATTGTTAGTTTGCAAGGCGAGCGGAAAACAGTAGAAAGCCATGCTGTGCCGCTTCGTAATGCGAATGGTGAAGTGACTGCACATTTATCTGTCACTCGTGATATTACTAGCACTAAGCAACTCAATAACGAACTGCGACGCCAAGCCAGTCATGACTCGTTAACAGGGCTTGTGAACAGGCATGAATTTGAATCACGATTGTCAGTTAGCATTGAGCGCGCAAAGAAAGACAACTCGATGCATGCCGTATTTTTTTTGGATCTGGACCAGTTTAAAGTAGTTAACGATACCTGCGGGCATTTTGCTGGTGACCATCTGCTGAAGCAGGTGGCGCAATTACTCCGCGAAAATTTCCGTAAGCAGGATACGATTGCACGTTTGGGTGGCGACGAGTTCGCGCTACTGCTGGAGTGCTGTAGTGAAGAAGACGCACTTACACACGCGCGTATGCTGCGCGAAAAAATTGAGGCGATGGATTTTTACTGGGAGTCCAAGCTATTCAAGCTTACCGCGAGCGTGGGTGCGGTAATGGTCGATGAGTCGATGAATACCGTAACGCAGGTATTGTTGAGTGCCGATACTGCCTGCTATGCGGCCAAAGATCGAGGCCGCAACCGCGTGTTCTTGCTCAAGCCCGATGAGGAAGAGGTTAAGCGTGAGCGTGGGCAAATGGACTGGGTGGCTCGCATTCATGAAGGGATTCGAAGCAAGCGTTTTTTACTGTATGCACAAATGATTGAGAGCCTTGATGGCAGTAGCAAGGCGCATGCTGAAATTTTGCTGCGCTATGAGGATGTCGACTGCAACATTGTGCCTCCTGGTGCATTCCTGCCTGCCGCGGAGCGCTACGATATTATTTCCAAGCTGGATCGCTATGTAGTGGAAAACACCCTGCACCAGTTGGTTGATGCCCCAAAAATGTTTAAAAAAATTAGCCGCGTGAGCATTAACCTGTCTGGGCAGTCGGTTGCCGACGAGACTTTTCTTGCATTTATTTTCGAGCAGTTTGAGCGTTGGCCTGATTTGGCGCAGCGTATATGTTTTGAAATTACTGAAACTGCCGCGATGCACGATATCTCGGTGGCAAAGAAATTTATCGATCAGATTCGTGCGCTCGGCTGCGAGTTTTCACTGGATGATTTTGGCAGCGGGCTTTCATCTTTTGCTTACTTGAAAAATTTGCCAGTAGATTTTGTTAAGATCGATGGAGAATTCGTTCGCGATATTGCCAACGACGCAACGCATTACGCAATGATTCGCTCGATCAATGATATTGCCCACCTAATGCAGAAACGTACCGTGGCGGAATTTGTCGAAGACGACGAAATAAAGTCAATGCTGCAACAGCTAGGCGTGGATTACGCGCAGGGGTATGGCGTTCACAAGCCGCAGCCTTTGAGCGAATTGCAAGCCTGGTTGGTTGACGCACCTGAGAATAAAGCCAGCTAAAAAGGGGTCGGTGACAAATGCGAATCACTCCGATTTGTCACCGACCCCTTTTATTAAATTTCCCTGTGGCTAGGGCTTGGCGTAAGGCATGCGCGCAAGTCGGGAAGTGCTGTAATAACTGTCTAAACCACTTAGAGTTACGGTATTTGCAGCGCCAATATCAACACTTCCATCATCGCCAATAATCGAATCAGGCACGCACGCGAGCACAATTTCACCAATAATCAGATGCGTGCCATTGATTTCCAACTTCTTGTGGTCGCGCAGCAACATACCCAGCTTCACCACCGCCGCTTTCACAAATGGCGCGGGGAAATCCGCTAGTTGTTGTGTATCCAGGCCTACCGCATCAAACTCCGATATCTCTTTGGGGTAGCGCGCTGCGGTTTGATGCGCAGCTTTGAATATATCCTCGCTCACATGATTTAGCGTGTAATGCTTTTGCGACAATATATTTTGCAAGCTGTGTTGTTTTGCGTCATCCGGGCGTAGCACCAGCGCCAGTAGCGGTGGATGCGAGCCGATGTGCACGACCGAACTCATAATCGCGAGATTGTATTGGCCATCGGCATCGCAGCTGCCCACCAGGTTGGCCGCCTTGAAGCCGCTCAAGGAGTTTACGAAGGCCGCGCGATAGCGCTGCTCCATGGCATCAAGTTGTGCGCTTTGGTAAATCATGGCAGTCCTGTGAATGGTTTGTGGCATAACTGAGGCAATGCCCAGTGTATAGAAATAGCGCGTGGCTTTGGTGCCGTTTTCTGGTGCCGCGGGCAACCGCGCCGCGACTACGCAGCCTGCAAGGCGCGGATCTACCGTAGGCCAGGCTGCTGGCGTCAGGCAAAGATCTCGATATAGGCGCCGAAGTCACCCAAATCCAAGGTTAAATATCCACCAGCGCCATTTTGTAGCTGACCTCAGCGCGCGCCGCGTTTAGAATCGCACAAAACAAGAGGGGAGAGCCGTAATGCCGAATACCATCATCGAATACCTGGACCACTGGGCCGAAAAGAATCCTAAGGATATCTGGCTGCGCGCCCCGCAGGGCGAGGCCATGGATGAATGGAGCTGGCAGCAGGCTGCCGAGCAAATCCACGCGCTTGCCGCATGGCAGGAAAAGAATTTGAGCGGCCCCGGTGCTATCGCGGGCATTGTTTCCCGCAACCGCCCGCACTGGTTTTTCGCCGACCTGGGCAGCATCGCTGCCGGTAACGTTACCGTACCCATGTTTACCACGCTGCAGCGGGAAATCGCTGCTTATGAAATGGACTTTACCGGCATGCAGCTTTTGTTTGTGGGCGAAACTGACAACTGGGATCAAATCGAGCCGGTGCTGCCCGAAGGCATTCAGCTTATTGCGTTACCGGGCGTTGAGCTACCCTGCGAACATTTGCGTTGGGAAGATATTGTTACACCACATATAGGCCAACGCGCAAGTTATGAGGGTAAGCCCGACGATTTGATTACCATTGTGTTTACCTCGGGTACTACCGGCATGCCCAAGGGCGTTATGCAAACCCATGAGTCGAACATCATTCCTATCGAGCGTTTTAGCGACGCATTTGAAACGCCCAAAGATTCGCGGTTTATTTCCTATTTACCGCTTTCACATATTGCAGAGCGCCAAATCGTTGAGTACTCGTCAATAGTGCATCGAGGCAATGTTTATTTTAACGAGAATTTAAAAACACTGGCGCGTGACCTGCAGGCCACTCGCCCAATGATGATGTTTGGTCCGCCGCGCGTATGGGAGCAGTTGCAGCAGAGTGTCATTGCGCAATTTGGTTCGCCTGAAGCCTTCAACGCAGCGCTGGAACAAGACAAAGAGGGTGTTGGCGCGCTAATTCGTGAAAAGCTTGGTTTGGATGATGCGTACTATTTGTTAACGGCGGCGGCACCCACACCGCCAGCACTCATAGAGTGGTATGCCCAACTCGGTATACATCTTATGGAGGGGTTCGGGCAAACCGAAGCAATGGGCATTGCCGCAAATACCGTTGAGAAAAGAAAAATTGGTTCGATCGGGAGGCCTGTAAAAGGCGTAGATATTAAGTTAAGTGAGGAAGACGAGCTGCTGGTTCGCTGCTCTGGCTGTACGCCGGGGTACTATAAACAACCCGACAAAACGGCAGAGCTATTGCAGGATGGCTGGCTGCATACTGGCGACAAAGCACGCATTGATGAAGACGGTTTTCTTTACATTACTGGCCGCGTAAAGGATTACTTTAAAACTATCCAGGGCAAATTTGTAGCGCCAGTAGCGATTGAAAATGAGTTCGCCGAAAGTGCGCATACCGAGCAGTGCTGTTTATTAGGCAGGGGCTATTCGAAAACGGTGATGGTTGTTGTGTTAACCGAGCAGGCACAAAAGCTGGAGCGCGAAGCAATTGAAAAGGAATTAATTGCACTTACCGAGCAAGTGAATGACGGTGTAGATAAGCATGCGCGGATTGGTGCGGTTATTGTGAGCAATGAAGAATGGACGATTGAAAACGGCATGATGACGCCGACCCTGAAAATAAAAAGAGAGAAAGTAGAAGAAAAATTTGGCGATCAGGCGAGGGAGCTTGCCACCCAGTCGGCGGAGCAGCGTACATTGCTGGTGGCTTTTGTTTAATGCCCGGGCTATAGCTGGGCGAGCACGCGGGGATTGTTACGCTGTTATTGATTGGTTTGATTAAAACGACATAACAATGCCAGCGGAAAATTGTTCGCCCTCGTTAAAATTGGGCGCGCCTGAGCCTTTCTGGTATTTAAACTCGAAGGGCTTGTCTTCCAGCCAATGTAGCCGTATCGCGGCTTCAACGGAGTAATAGGTTTCCGAGTTAGCCGCGTCGTACCAGAATCGCGCGGCAGGGATAAACGTTAACGTATCGCCGGGCTCACCGAAGCTGCCGCGAAAATCCGCTTTTATGCGCAGTAGTTCGCTATTTGGCTTTTCATCGCTTTCATCCAGCGCGCCGCCCGTACTTTCCGTGCCGTCGTCCGATTCAAACTTATATCCTGCTTGCAAAAACAAGCCCAGCCTGGGCCCGCTTAAACCGTAACGCGGTTTGCCATTGCGCGCTTTGCCTACCGGGAAGTATCCGACCTCGCCAAGCAATGCTACGTTTTCGAGGTTTCTGTCGGTTTCGATGCCAATTGCAAACGGTACCACATGGAAGGCGCACTCGCTGCAGCTGCCGACATTACCTTCGTTAGCGTAAAAATTTTGTGGCAGGAATGAGCGATGCCCCTGCAGTTTGGCAATCAGGCCATCGAAGCTATCTTCGCCGCCGGTAAGAATTTCGATAATGGGCGTGGCATCGGTAAAGCCCGAGCTGCTGGCCAGGTAGATATCATTGGTGGGTCGATGCTTTATTGCGTAGCCAACTGCTTCGCGTTCCAATTCAGTTCTAATCGCGCCAATCGATATTTCTGTAATCGATTCTTTGGCATTTAATGCGCAAGACAATGTTGCTAGCAAAAAAATGCCGAATGTAGCAGGCCTGCCCATCATTGTGCTTCTCCGGCCAGGCGGGGCGCGAGGTAATCGATATTTTTTTCGGCCCAGTTCTTCGGCCAGCGTGTACTGAGCTTTTTATCGTGGCCTGCGTTCACCAAATCGCGAATTACAATGCCCTTGAAAAGCCGGCGACTGGTTGCGGTGCCATAACCGTCATCGTTGGGCAGCATTTCTTCGAAAGTTGAATGGTAAGTGGGCGCAGTTTTGTAAATGCCGAAACTTTTCAGGTGCCGGAGCATCATGCTTTTTAGTTGGGCAGTGCTGAACATACGGTAACTCCCTGTAATTTTTATTAGTGTTAGGCTAGCAAAACACGCCGCTGAAATGTTAGGTAGGGTGGCGTAACTTGTCAATCGAATCGAGGTGTTGATGCCGCGTAATCGCAAGCCCATGCTTACGTTACAATATCTGCCATGCCTGATGCCTAAATAGAACCCTTGCGGATTTAACAAGCCTGGTGGGCTAGATGACTACCGATCTTTTTAGCTGGATAATTGAGCAGCTAGCTGGGCAGTAGCAGGGCGTTATTGATTCGGCCGCGGCAGGGTGTCATCGCCGTTTTGTACGTAGGTGAGACAGAGAGATTAGATTTTTAGCAGGCACCTGATTCAAGGGTTCGAGCCAGCATAACAGGTAAGCCATCTTGGCAAAAAATTGAATGAAAAGGCCCGAGCTCGCGCGGCCGGAGTGATAACAATGCAATCAGAAAATTTTATTTTCATAAAACATAGTGTGAAGGGTTTTGTCTTTCTTGCCTCATTGCTCGCTATTGCAGCCTGTGGCACAGATTCAAACAGCAACATTGGGCCGAATGTCTCAGCCAAAAGCACCAGTGTGGAATGGGTTCGGCATGGCAATGACAACGGCGAGCAGCGTTTTTCCACACTAGATCAAATTGACAAAAAGTCTGTTAAAAACCTCGGCCTTAGCTGGTATTTCAATATTCCAACCCGACGTGGTATTGAGGCCACACCATTAATGGTGGGCCGAACACTATACGTAAGCGGTAGCTGGTCAATCGTTTACGCGCTGGATGCGGTTACTGGCGATAAGAAGTGGGTCTACGATCCCAAGGTAGACCGCGCGTTCCTGGCCAAAGGTTGTTGCGATGCGGTGAATCGTGGCGTGGCCTATAGCGACGGGAAAATTTTCGTCGGCGCTTACGATGGCAGGCTTATCGCGCTGAATGCAAAAGACGGCAGCGTATTGTGGGACGTGCAAACCACCGATCGCAACGAGTCCTACACCATTACCGGTGCACCGCGTATTGCGGGCGACAACGTGGTGATTGGCAATGGCGGAGCCGAGCTTGGCGTGCGCGGTTATGTAAGTGCCTACAACACGAATACCGGGAAAATGGCATGGCGCTTTTATACCGTGCCGGGCGATCCTGCCAAAGGTTTTGAAAATGAAACGCTGGCAGCCGCTGCCAAAACCTGGAATGGTGAATGGTGGCGCTGGGGTGGTGGTGGCACGGTGTGGGATGCGATCGTCTACGACCCCGCACTGGACCTGCTGTATATTGGTGTTGGTAACGGCTCGCCGTGGAACCAGTCGCTGCGTAGTCCTGCAGGCGGCGATAATTTATTTCTCGCTTCTATTGTTGCGCTCAAGTCCAAGACCGGTGAATACGTTTGGCATTACCAAACGACACCGGGTGAAACCTGGGACTTCACCGCTACGCAGCACATCATGCTCGCCGACCTGGAGATCGATGGTGCGATGCGCAAAGTGCTGATGCAGGCACCCAAGAACGGTTTCTTTTACGTGCTCGATAGACAAACTGGCGAGCTGATTTCCGCAGAACCCTTTACGTCGTTAAACTGGGCGACGCATGTCGACCCAAAAACCGGCAGGCCGGTTGAAACGCCCGACGCGCGCGTGTTCGATGGGGTTAAACCGGTATTGCCCGCCATGGGTGGCGGGCACAATTGGCCGCCGATGTCCTACAACCCGAACACCGGGCTGGTTTATATCCCTACCATGCAATTTCCCGCAACTTACAAGCAGCCGACCGCCAGTGTAGATAGCAAGCCCGGTAGCGGATATTGGAACCTGGGATTCGATAATAGCGCCGCGGCACCGCCCAAACTTCCAGAGCGCGAGCTCGATGCAGTATTAGCACAAACTTACTCAGGCTCATTGTTGGCGTGGGATCCAATAAAACAAACGGTGCGATGGTCCACGCCGCCAGCGCGTCCTTCTGGTGGTGGTACGCTTAGCACCGCAGGTGGCCTGGTATTCCAGGGCGCGCATAATGGGCACCTCACGGCGTACGATGCCGAAACCGGTGATGTGCTTTGGTCTAGCGATACGCAAACCGGTGCCATGGCTGCGCCAATTACCTACGCGATTGATGGCGAGCAATATGTTGCCATTGCAGTGGGTTTTGGCGGCGGCTTTGGCGCGCAGGGTGGCGTGATCGCGCACGGTTGGAAGATCCCGAATATTTCGCGTGTGCTGGTGTACAAACTCGGTGCTAGCGAAGTATTACCCGCTGCACCGAAAATAGATAGCCGCATGCCAGCACCCGCAGGGCCGGTAACCGCCGATGCCGCAACGATTGATCGAGGCCAGCGAATCTATCAGCGCCACTGCGCTTATTGCCACGGCGATGGCCTGCGCACTGGTGGCCTGAACCCGGACCTGCGTCGCTCTACAGAAGGGATTCATAAAATATGGCAGCAGATCGTGCGAGACGGTATTTTCAGCAGCGTGGGTATGGTTGGATTCGCCGATTTTATTAGCGGAGAGGAGGCCGAGGCGATTCGACAGTATGTGTTGTCGGAGTCACATCGTGTTTACCAACAGCAGGAAGCACAATAAATAGCCAGCCGTGCGACAATATCGCCCGGGCTGAATAAAATTTACCGATATGTTAAAAAAGGACGTCTGGCACGGGGATCACATTTTTATCCATTAAAATGTTGGTGTGCCAGGAAAAATTTCGAATAAATAATTGGGAGTCACGCACCACCACGCGTCATAGGTTTTTTTACGCAAACTTTTCAACCATGCCATCTACTGTTGAACGCAGACATTCATCGCCTGGCAGCTGCGCTGCCACATCCGAGGCTGGGGCAGCGAGCTTAGGCAGGCGCTACGCCGCGGTGCGCGCACTCAGCGAGCAATACTGCAAGCCACTAGAAAAAGAAGACTTTATCCCGCAGGTAGAGGAATACGCGAGCCCACCGCTTTGGCATTTGGCCCACACCAGCTGGTTTTTCGAGGAGATGTTGCTTAAGCCTCACCTGCCGCAGTACCAGGTATTTCATCCGCAGTTTTCTTATCTGTTCAACAGCTATTACGAAAGTATTGGCGAGCGACAAGCTCGCCATAGGCGCGGTGCTATAACGCGGCCCGGTGTTGAAACTGTTTTCGCCTATCGCCACGCGGTTGACGATGCGATGCAGCGCTTACTCGATTCCGGAGTGGCGCAAGACAAGCAGGTGGCCTATCTGGTTGAACTTGGCTTGCAGCATGAGCAGCAGCACCAGGAGTTGCTACTTACCGACCTGAAGCTGGCTTTTTATTACAACCCGATGTTGCCAGTATACGACCAGGTTTATAACGAAGAATCGCTGCAGGGAAAAAGCCGGCAAGCATTGGCGGGCAGGGTTAACGAAGCTATGGCCGTGACTGCAAGCGGTAACGTAGCGGGCAACATCCTGGTTGCGGAAGGCCTTTACGATATTGGCTTCGCCGGTGAGGGTTTCTGCTTTGACAATGAAATTGCCAAGCACAAGGTGTTTTTACCGGGCTGTGAACTAGCAAGCCAGTTGGTGCTGAATAGAGAATACCTTGAATTTATTGATGATGGTGCTTACCAGGACCATTCGCTCTGGCTAAGTGAAGGCTGGGACTGGGTGCAGGCGACCAACGCGAGCGCACCATTATACTGGCAGCAGCATAACGGCCAGTGGAAGCACTTTACCTTGGCCGGATTGGCGCTGCTCGACCCTGCATTGCCTGTAAACCATGTTAATTATTTCGAAGCCAGCGCCTTTGCCGCGTGGCGAGGCATGCGATTGCCCACCGAGTTTGAATGGGAGGCCGCCAGCGGGCGGCTCGACTGGGGCCAGCGCTGGGAATGGACGCAGTCGGCCTACGCGCCTTACCCTGGCTTCAAAGTTTCCAGCGGCGCGGCGGGTGAATACAACGGCAAGTTCATGGTCAACCAAATGGTACTTCGCGGCGCTTCTATAACAACGTCTCCAGGCCATTCTCGGCCCAGCTATCGAAATTTTTTCCATCCACACTTGCAGTGGCAGTCTTCCGGTATTCGATTGGCAAAATAGATTATGCAGATACTAAAAAAATTTAGCGAAGATGTTAATGCGGGGCTCAGCAAAACCCCGAAGCAGT
The DNA here is from genome assembly GCA_013043705.1 of Pseudomonadales bacterium. Taxonomy (GTDB): domain Bacteria; phylum Pseudomonadota; class Gammaproteobacteria; order Pseudomonadales; family UBA7434; genus UBA7434. Next base: position 7,630 of record JABDNS010000089.1, on the reverse strand, counting down.
TGCCTTCAAAGTATTTTTATAATGCGAAGGGCGATGCACTTTTTCAAAAAATAATGCAGATGCCCGAATATTATCTTACCCGCGCCGAGCTGGAAATATTCCAAACCCAGGCGTTAGCCATTATTGAGAAGCTTCGGTTAAAGCCCTACCGGCATTTCGAACTAATAGAGCTTGGCGCTGGCGATGGAACCAAAACAGTAGAGTTGCTAAAAGCCTTGCATGCCAGAGCGTATCGATTTGATTACCTGCCAATCGATATTTCAGCCAATGCGCTGGCGCAGTTGCAAGCAAGTGTTTTGCAAGCCGTGCCCGGGGTTTCGCTACGCAAGCAGCACGGCGACTATTTTGAGCTGTTAGGGAGTTTAAAAGACAGCAGCCACCCCAAGGTGGTGCTATTTCTTGGTTCTAATATCGGTAACATGGGAGACCAGCAGGCGAGTGATTTTTTGAACAAACTGGCTGACAATCTCAATGCCGGAGACGTGTTGCTGCTGGGTGTTGATTTAATCAAGCGCGAAGATGTTGTATTGCCAGCTTATAACGACAATCAAGGCATAACCCGCGCGTTTAACCTGAACCTTCTGCAACGCATTAATGATGAACTCAACGCAGATTTTTGTTTGCAAAGTTTTGAACATATGCCGGAGTATTGCGAGACAGAGGGCATTGCGAAAAGCTTTCTTTGTAGTACCAAAGACCAGGTAGTAACCATTGAGCAATCCGGACGACGCTTTGTATTCGAAGAGGGTGAAAAGATACATACAGAAATTTCGCGAAAATATGACGACGCCGTGATCCAGGGAATTATTGATGGTAGCGGGCTTGAAATAGCTTCGCGTTTTACCGATGCTAACGATTTATTCGCCGATTATATCCTGATAAAGCAATGAGCCTTTAATGCTTGGCATTGCCCGCCTTGGCGAAATCAGCACCACCTGGTACCAGCAGCGCATCCAAAATTATGCACCGGGTCTGGATTACCAGATGGTGGACTATGATTTTTCAACGCTGAATGCATTTTTGCCCGACAACTACCCAGCGCTGGAGCCGTTACTTTTAAAGCTGCTTGCTACAGCGAAGCAGCAGGGTGTTAGCAAGTTGTTACTGCCCAATATTACGCTACACCATTGTTTTTACCTGCACCCGGATTGGCGATGCAATGTATCGCTATTTGACCCATTCGATATGTTGAATAGCGCTTTGCATGGGCGGCAGGTGTATGTGCTGGGCACGCGGCATACGCAGGAGTCGCCAGTGTTAAGAGAGCGGCTACATCAGCAAGGAATCGTTCTGCGTAGCGTGGATGCCGCTACCTGCGCGAGCATCGATGCGCTGCGCCTGGATATTTTTCACAATGGCTTTTCAGTTGCAGCAGCGAAAGCGTTAAGCGTCGTTGTAGCCAAGCTCAGCGAAGAGGCTGTGGTAATTATTGCTTGTAGCGAACTTTCCGTTGCGTTGCAGCAGAGCGGTAAGAATGTGCTGGACTTGGCTATGCTACAAATCAAGGCCTTCACCGCGCAAGGCACCTAATACGGGCTATAGCGCAAAATTTACCATCGATGCTTTTTCGTATTAAGATTAACCAAGCAGTCTTCTGCCATCTAATATTTGAGCGCATTATGAATGACATCCCGAAAAAACTGCAGGTTCATGGCACAGTCGCAACTGGATTTGAATCTGTAAAGCAGTTATATGAGCAGCAGATGCAAACCATGCTGGAGCGTGACACTCAGTTATGCGTTTATTACCGCGGTGAAAAAGTTGTGGACCTCTGGGCAACAGATGCCAGTGCCGCGCCTGCTAAATCATTTTCAGCAGACTCACTGATTAACGTTTTTAGTAGTGGCAAGAGCCTTGAAGCAATTGCGATTGCCTCGCTGGTCAGCAAGGGCCTAATAAGCTATGACGCCAGGATTACGCAATACTGGCCGGAGTTTGGCGCCAATGGCAAAGATGGCCTCACGGTCGCTCAGCTAATGCGGCACGAAGCGGGTTTGGCGAATTTCGACACCTCCATCGACCTGGAAGATTTGTTTACCGAGAATATTAAAAAGAATGCTATTGGCCAGATTATTGAGAAACACGCACAAACCTACAAAGAGGGTGGCGGCAGCAAGCGCGAGTATCACGCGCTAACCCGTGGCTGGATTGTGAACGAGGTATTTCGCCGCGTGGATCCGGCGGGTAGAACGATTGGCGAGTTCCTGCGCGAGCAGGTAAGCGGCCCGCTGGATGCAGATGTTATGGTTGGCGTGAAAGCGGAAGACATGCAGCGCATTGCCCCGGTGCATCTATTAAGCCCGGGTCGTCAGCTACTCGAGAGTTTGAAGCCTAATTTTCTTGGTCGGGGCATTGTGCACAATTTTTTCCAGATTATGCGCAGGCTAATAATGTTTATGCCGTTGCTCATCAAAGCAAGGCGCTTGAATATTCCGCCGCCATTTTTAAATGTAGACGGCACGGATTTTTTTAACCATCCGGGCTTTGCCAAAGGCGAAACGCCATCGGCGAATGCCAATTGTTCTGCAAGGGGGCTGGCGAAAATAGCGGCCATGATGGCAGCTGGCGGAAAATGGCAAGGTGCTGAGTATATGAGCACGCAAGCCTGGAAGGCGATGCACGAAAATCCGCTAAGAGCACACATGGGCGCCTTACTAACCACTCGCTTTACCCAGGGTGGCGTAGACAGTTTCATTGATTGCGGGCCCGAGTGCAGCGGGTTAGAGCGCGATCTCAATAATGGCAGGGAAGGCTTTTATGGCTGGATGGGGCTGGGTGGTTCCATTTTTCAATGGCATCCGCAACGCGATATAGGCTTTGCGTTCCTGCCCACTTCGCTGCACTTGTTTGATTTGCTTAATGAGCGAGGTAAAATCTATCAAGCCGAAGTTTTGAAATGTACAGCGAATGGCTGAAGAAGGGAATTGATGCAGCGATGCTTACCAACAGGAAGTAAGAGTCCTTCAGCAGCAAAATCAGCAGATGGCTATTCAGGCGGTACCGGCGTTTATTATTAACAAGCAGTTTTTGATTAACGGCGGCCAGCCGCCCGAGGTGTTCGAAAAGGCCTTAACAGAGATTGCAGACCAATCTGATAATCTCGCGTAGCCGGTGATTTTGCGCATCCGCTTGAAAGCAAAATAAATTGCTTTCAAGCGGATATTACTTCACGACCGATTTACTACTTCGGCCTGACGGGTTTGTATTGCGTCAACTGTTGCATAACGTCGTCAATGGAAAAACTGTTTGGTTTTTGCCTTGCAGGGAATTGCTTGAAAGTCTTGCCAAATTGCATTGCTTTTGCGGAGCTGTAGAAAATCCACGCGCTGTTATTTTCCCACCACGTGTTGTAGCTATTGGAGTCGGTGTCGGCTCGTTCATAGGGGTCGCGGCGCAGGTTAAATACTTTCGGGATGCGCAGTTGTACGAAGGGTTCACGCCAAATATCGAACCGTTTGGCCCGTTGCTCGGCGTAAACGACTTTCCAATCGCCGGCGCGCACACCCAGAAGCCTTCCGTCATCGCTAAAGTAAAAAAATTCTTTGCGAGGCGCGTTGGCTTGTTCGCCTTTCAGATAGGGTAGGAAATTATAGCCGTCGAGGTGCACCTTGAATTTCTTGTCGCCAAAGCTGCGCCCCTTTTTCAGCTGGCTTACCACTTCGTCTTCGCCAACTGCTGCCATCAGGGTTGGAACCCAGTCCAGGTGCGACATAATGCTGGTCGACACTTTGCCAGCGGGTATCTTTCCGGGCCAGCGAACCATTGCCGGCACTCTGAATCCTCCCTCCCAGTTAGAGTTTTTCTCGCTGCGAAAAGGTGAAATGGCCGCATCGGGCCATGTATTGTAGTGAGGGCCGTTGTCGGTGCTGTATATCACTATGGTATTTTCTTCGATTCCCAATGTTTTAAGTTGTTGCAGCATCTGGCCAACCAGTTCGTCATGCGCCACCATCACATCGTTGTAAAAACCCTGGCCGGATTTACCCAAATGCTTTTTATGGGGATGGGTCCAAAAGTGCATTCCCGTTGTGTTTAGCCAAACAAAAAATGGTTTGTCGGCCTTGTGTGCGTTTGAGATAAATTTTTTCGCAGCTCTGGCGAATTCTTCATCCACGGTCTCCATACGCTTGCGCGTTAGCGGCCCCGAGTCAACGATTGTACCGGCGTGATTGTCAATTTGAGGGCCCGATATCGATTTTTGTTTGTTGACGCCCACAGCCGTGCCCTCTACCTGCGCGTCGGCGTAGCTGTGGATAACGCCACGGGGGTTCATCGCCTGGAACCACGCGTCTTTGGGGTAGTCCGGTTGTTCCGGGAGTTCTTCCGCATTCAGGTGGTACAGGTTGCCAAGGAATTCATCGAAGCCGTGATTAGTGGGCAGGTGTTCGTCGCGATCGCCAAGATGGTTTTTGCCGAATTGGCCTGTAACGTAACCCAGCGGTTTAAGCATTTCAGCCAGCGTGGGGTCCTCGGCTTGAATGCCCATTTCGGCGCCTGGCGTGCCGACCTTGGTCAAGCCGGTACGCACCGGGTGTTGGCCGGTGATAAAGGCGGAGCGCCCGGCGGTACAACTTTGTTCCGCATAATAGTCGGTGAACATCACGCCCTCGCGGGCGATGCTATCGATATTGGGTGTTTGGTAACCCATTAGTCCGTGGCTATAGGCGCTAACATTAGTTTGGCCGATATCGTCTCCCCAGATAACCAAAATGTTAGGCTTGTTGGCTGCGGCCAGCGTGGCTGGATACCCAAGCGCGATACACGCTAAGGCCGTGACCGCAGTGCGCATTCTGTACATCAGGGATTTAATATTCATCATTGATTCAGCTCCGCTGACTATACCGGGAAAAAATTGTATGGTGGCCTGTGTGCACGGGCCGAATTTGTTTGATTATCCGCGGCTTGCGGGTCTCGCTGCAAGTATTTCCGGGCAACATCGCCGGGTATTCCAGCGGCCAACAAAATATTTTTAATTCGACATCTGCGGCATATAGATAAATCGAGTACAACCGCAGCTTCCAGAAGCAGGTAAACGATGAAAGCGCTGCTGTTTAGCAGTAAGAAGCATGATCGAATCTACTTTGATGCGGCCAATAAATCGTTGCAGCTGGCGATTGACTACCAGCTGGCGTCGCTAGGCACTGAAACCGTGGCATTGTGCAAGGGCTATGAGGCGGTATGCGTAATCGTGAACGATCGCCTAAATGCGAAAACGATAGAACAGATGGCTGCTATAGGTGTGAAGCACATTATTTTGCGTTGTGCAGGCTATAACAACGTCGACCTGGCCGCCGCCGAACGTTTTGGGCTTACGGTGTCCAGGGTGCCCGCGTACTCGCCCGAGGCTGTGGCAGAGCACACCGTTGCGTTAATGATGATGCTCAGTCGCAAGTTGCACAAAGCTTACAACCGTGTGCGAGAAAACAATTTCAGTTTAGATGGCCCGCTTGGCTTCAATTTTCACGGCAAAACGGTGGGTATAATCGGTACTGGGAAAATCGGCCGCTGAATGTAGAACGCCACCATATGATCGACGGGAAGGCTATTCACAGCATGTAAGACAATGTGATGTTGATCAATACTTCTCGTGGCGCTGTGGTTGATACCAAGTCAGTGATAAAGAGGTTGAAATCGAAAAAAATTGGTTATCTGGGTATGGATGTATATGAAATGGAATCGGAGTTGTTCTTTGAAGAAAAATCACTCGAGGTCATACAAGACGATGTTTTCAGCCGCCTGGTTAGCTTCCCTAATGTGGTTATTACAGGGCACCAGGGCTTTTATACGCACGAGGCGCTAGAGCAGATAGCCGCTATCACACTGGCGAACATTGCTTCATGTGCGCAGAATAAAACCACCGCTGAATCATTTGTTCTTGGTGCTACAACAGCATCGCGATAACGCGCTTTTAAGGCTATGCAAACGAAACATACCAAAAACTCACTCGATTCCACCCGCGTCATTGTGGTTGGCGCGGGGCTGGCCGGCCTTACTGCTGCTTACGAGCTTGCCAAGGACCCAGGTATTGACGTGTTACTGCTTGAGGCGCGCGATAGAGTTGGGGGGCGTGTGCTGTCGCGGCGCATCAATGGCCACCCAATAGACCTTGGCGGCTTTCTTGTCTTTCCGTGGTATCGCCACTATCGAGGCTTGTGCGACGAGCTCGGCCTGGAAGACAAACTACAGCGCGTGCCATCGGTTGAGGTTTACTTCGACCTGGGTGATCGTAAGCCAATCAACCAGCGTCAACTGGAACTGGACGTGTCGCAGTTGATTCCGGCGGCCGCGAAATCGATCGCCAGCGCATTGGCAGCGGGCTCGCTTGATAACCCCAGGCTTGATCATTATCGCGGGCGAACAATCGAAGCGTGTATCGATGGCTGGGTAGATGATGATGCCGAGAGCAAGAAGTACAAACAACTGGTCGACACGCTTTGCCAGGGTTACTGCTATCCGCCGATTGCACAATACAAAGCGGCCTTTGCAATGCCTATCTACCCGCGTACCGTGTTGCTGGGTAATGCGAAGAAAAGTGATTTATTCCGCCACGGAAGCCGCACCTTGCCCGAGGCGTTGCGCGCGGCATTCATAGACAGCGGTGGCCAATTAACATTGGGGTGCGAAGTAACTGGCTTTGACGGCGAGTGTTTGGAAACCAGCACCGGCGAATACAGCGCCGACTTTTTCGTGTTCGCCCAGAATGCCGATCACAAGCTAATGCAGGATCTTGTGCCTCGCGCCAGGCGGCCGCTGGGTTATACACGCTTCGCCACCGCGGTTGTGAAGCTGAACCAAAAATATCAGCAAGGGGTAAAGGAGTGGGGGGCGATATTCTTTTCTGCTCAAGACACGCCGCATCCGCAAGTGCTGTCGATGATTGACCTGCAACGCCTGTACGCTTCAGAATCGCTAGGCCAGCACTACACGGTAAATATTCGGCTGGATAAGAAGCAGGCGATCGGTGAAGCCGAGATCATTCAGGCGGTTAACGATGTGTGCCTTGAGGGCTGCGATGTCGTGGAGGTTTTGGATTACGAGCTGTGGCTACAAACGATGCCGATTAGTGAAGAGCATTATGTGGAAACGGTGCGAGCATTGCAGGGTGTGGGCGGTTGTTACTTTGCTGGCGACTATTTAGGCTGCCCGTCTATGGAGGTTGCCGTTGCTACCGGTATTGATGCCGCGAAGGCAATTCGGAAAAGTGATCGTGATGAATTGTTGTAGATTGCGAGACTAGCTGCCGTATTCCTTCGATTGGATTTCGGGCAAACCGAGAGCAGTTGGTGCCCAGGGGCGGAATCGAACCACCGACACGGGGATTTTCAATCCCCTGCTCTACCGACTGAGCTACCTGGGCGCAAAGAGTGCCAACGCAACGTTAGCGTCTTGCCAACCCAGAGCGGGCGGGCAAAAAAGAGCGCGTATTAGACCCGCCACCAGTCGATCCGTCAAGCCAATATCCGCACAATTCGCGGCATTCAGCACGCTCTAAACGCCTGATTTTCAACGCTGAACGAGGGCAGGGCGGGCGTGGCCGGTATCACCCCTAGGCCAGCATCGCCAATACCTTCTCTACCCGCTGGCCAGCGTTCAGGCCGGTGTAATCCTGTCCGTCCAGCCGCCGCAGCAC
>JABDNS010000034.1 GCA_013043705.1 Pseudomonadales bacterium | reverse complement strand
TCGCTGAGTTTGGCCGCTACTGGATACACCTTGCTGCGCATCGCGTGCCCTGGCTGTGGCGCTTACACGCGGTGCACCATAGCCCCAATCGACTTTATTTGTTGAACGCAGCACGCTTTCACCCGCTGGAGAAGATATTATTCCAGCTGCCTGAAGTAGTGCCTTTTATTTTGCTTGGCACAAACATTGAAACAATTACACTGTATCTAACTTTTAACAGCGTTCACGGTTTGTTCCAGCACTCCAATGTAAGTTTACGCCTGGGGCCGTTAAACTATTTGTTCTCTATGACAGAACTACACCGCTGGCATCATTCGAAAAATCCTGAAGAATCCGATCGCAATTTTGGCAACAATCTTATCGTTTGGGATATTTTGTTTGGCACCTTTTACTACCCGAAAAATCGCGAAGTTGGTGACATTGGCCTGCTTAGCCCGAGCTACCCGAAAAACTACCTCGGGCAATTAAAAGCGCCGTTTGCAAAGCGCGACATTTCAAAACCTGCAGGCGCAGATTGCCGCAGCAAAGTGGCGGGTGAAGCGTGAGTAATTCGTTGTGAAAATCGGCTGCGAAATTTAGTTGCGAATTAATGCTTTATTTCCTTAAGCAATGCACATAAAGCTTATGTTAAATCAGTGTCTAATAAATAGGCTGGACGATAGATGAAGAAAAACAGCTTTACCGAAATACTCGCCAATGCGCGGAGCGATGGCAACGACAGTTGTTATTTTATTACCGACAACTGGCTACAGGGCCGAACCATGTACGGCGGGCTAAGCGCTGCCCTGTGCCTGCACGCCGCCAATCGGCACTACGAATCTTTGCCTCCACTGCGCAGCGCACTGTTTAGCTTTACCGGGCCTGCCAAGGGCGAAGTGCGAGCCAAAGTGCGCATGCTTCGCCAGGGCAAGTCGGTAAGCTTTGTTGAGGTGGAACTGCATGGCGACAAAGGCCTGGCTACGCATGTGGTGCTGAGTTTTGGCGCAGCCAGGGAGTCCCGGCTGGATAGCGATTTCAGCCAGGCCGTGGCGCTGCCCGACCGCGAACAATGCCTGTCTCTGAATAACCCCGAGAAACAACCGGTGTTTGCCGCCGAGTTTGAAACTTACCTGGCCGAAGGAGACCCGCCACTAAGTGGTTCGGATAAACACAACACCAAGCTCTGGATCCGCCACCGCGATGAGGCTGCAACTGATTTGGTCGCGTTGCTGGGCGTGGCCGACATGCCACCGCCAGCCGTGTTACAGATGTTTGAACACGCAGCCCCTGTAAGCTCGATGACCTGGTCAATGAATTTTCTGGTTGATGACATTAGCACCGCAGACCGCTGGTGGCTGCTGGAAAGCATTGCCGAACACGCACGCGATGGCTATTCCAGCCAGGATATGCAGGTTTGGAATTCCAACGGTCAGCTCGTCATTAGCGCTCGGCAAAACGTCGCCGTATTTTATTAGGAGACCCCGAACCACGGGGACAGTTTACTTTTTATCGCAACAAGCAGGTAGAAAGTAAACTGTCCCCGTGGTGTTTTAATATCCAGCGCAAATGCCGCCGGTGTTTTTAGCGGTGTCTTCTTCAGTGCCCTGGTAATTCGCATATGGAATTTCCGGCATCATACCTTTCATCTGCTCACCACATTTGCGCATCGCGGCGATGTTTTTATCCGCCGCAATTTCGCGGGCAAACTGCATTGCTTCGTTGCTCGCCTGTTTCTCATTACCCTGCTTGCATAACGCGGCAATTCTTGCCTCCATGGCCTTGCCCCGCTCAGCCAACGCGTTTATCGCATTTTGGTCAATCCCCGCAAAACACTGCCCCGCTTGCATCATGCCCTTTTGCGCATTCTCCATCATGCGCCGCATATCCGCTTCACTGTAATTACCAACCTGTGCCTGCGCGAACATCGATAAAACTGAACAGGCAACAAAAAATATTTTTGAATATCGCATCATAACCATCCTCCTGAACTTAAAAAGCTAAACCAGGGCGTGAACCGCGCCCATGGCCGCAGCACCCACCACAGCCAACCAATTTACATCGAATAAATCCATGCCGAAACCTCCGCTGGTTGATCTTGCGCTGTGTAAGACAGTTTAAGTTTGTGCCAGCTTACAGCGCGCAATTAGCACCAGCAAAATTTAGAAATTCAGCCTCGCTATAATAATCCGGCGTTTGGTAGCCATTCAAAAACAAATCGCTATATGCCTTACACTTTTCAGACGCACTCAGGCTATCGTCGACTGCCAAACGATGTTTAATTTCCGCAACGCGCAACGGCGACTCACTCATTCTGACACCGCCATCGCTATAAATATCAAACATCATCAACTGCTCTGCACCACTGCGCCATTGTTTCCACTCGGGCTGCGTACCGCTGCGGCCCCTGCCCGGCTTGCCGTTATGCGCAAAGCCACCCCAATAATCCATCATTATATCCGACAGCACCGCTCGCTCTTTCCTGGCCCTGAATATCTTGCTCCACGGTGCCTCTTCGTGGGTACCAAAAACAAACGGGATCTCCAGTGCGTGCGCAGCACCAACAAGGTCCACCAGGTTAATTGGCCAGCGCAGGTGATTATCAAAATCGAAGCGATAGGCGTACACGGGTGCACCGTCGCTTGCACTGATAACCCGTGCGGGCTCGTCTACGGTTAGCACTCGCCAATAGTCTGAAGCATAGCGCGCCGCCAAATCATAGCGCTCGGGGTCGCGCAGCGTTCGAATTAAACCAAAGCGCTTTTTCACCCATTTCGGGTTGTATTGCATAAAAAGTTTGTCTTCATCACGATTTGCACCTGTAATAATAGGCACGCTATTGTAATTGCCAGGCTGGGCCAACAAATCCAGTGCGGGCTGCTTGAACATAAACCCGTCGAGGAAAAGCCTTGGTTGACGATGCGACCCTGCATCATTAAGTTTGATCCCGACATACATTTCATCTGCGCTTTTGGCGCGCAAAGCACTCGCGACCGCTTCTTCGCGCATTGCAGAGGCACCGGGCAGTACGCGATCCAATACCTCGCTGGTATTGTTTCTATACACTTTATAGTCGGGTGCGTTGGGGCTTATCGACTCTGATTTGTCCGGATCCATTAACCTGAGCGACCCACTTTGCACAATGGCTTTGTGGAACAAACCCGTGGCCAGGTGCGTTTGCACCAGCGCCCAGGTATTTTTGCCGCCCGCCGATTCGCCAAATACCGTAACGTTATTTTTGTCTCCGCCAAACGCCGTGATGTTGTCTTGCACCCATTGCAACCCAGCGATGATATCGAGGATGCCAAAGTTGCCGGACTGTTCAGCGAGACTGGTTTGCGCATCGCGCAGGCCCGGATGGCGGAAATAACCGAATAAACCGAGTCGGTAATTAAACGTAACCAACACCACTTGCTGGCCACTGGCCAGCGGGCCGCCGTTATAGCTCAGCGAAGCGCCGCTGGTATTGCCACCACCATGAATCCAGAACATCACCGGCAGCGGCTGCTTGCTTTCCAGCACCTCTCGCGGCGCAAATACATTCAAGGTCAGGCAATCTTCCTGCCCCACCGTAATACGTGGCGCGCGCGGCTTTTCCTGGATAGTAAAGTTTGGCAGCTGAACACAGGGCTGGCCGAACTCCATTGCCGGGCGCAGGTCTTGCCAGCTTGCCGGCTTAGCCGGCGCTCGCCAACGTAATTCGTTTATTGGCGGCGCGGCATAGGGAATGCCCAACCAGGCCACCACGCCCTCGCTGTGCGCAAAGCCCGCAACCGGGCCGGACCGCGTGTTAACCCGCGTATTGGAGTCAACGTGGCGCGGAGACTGGCAAGCCGCCAACAACAGCGCAAGCAGTGCGCTGGCAGCAAGCAGCCAGAATATTTTATTTGGCGTAGAAAAGGATTTAATCATGGGCTGGCATACTCATTTAGCTTTTTTTGGTGGCTGTTTGAATGGTCCTTTGAGGGTCCCACGGACATAAGCATAATTCATGTCGACGCACTTTTTCTACGACCATAAACAATCAACACCAGTGCCAGTGGGATCATCATGCTCGCGTACATCAAGATTGTGAATAGCGCGTTACCTGCGATGCCCTGTAGCGCCATTGCGGTGGCAGGAAACAGCGATGCCTTAATAAGCAGGCCAAGATTCACGTTGCGCACCACAACTTCCATGTTAATCGCAATGACATCGGGATTTGAAAAACCCAATATGCCCGGCAGCAAGAAACCAAGCAACAACAAAACAACAACGAAGCCAGCAACAATGGCCAAATTCTGCAATCCAAATGTCTGCCAGTCCAATCTGCCCGACATGGCTGCGCCCAGCGCAATTAGCACAATAATGGCAAGGCTGATGCGAATTGCCCAACGCGAAAACAAGTCGGCAAATGATGGCAGCGAATGTAACAGCAGCATGCCGGCCGCAAGCGGAATCAGCAGCGTTACCAGCACTTCCATTGCAATGCGAGCACGCGGCATCGCGAAGTCACTGGGAACATAATCACTGATCAAAAAGTCGAGAATAATCGGCACGCTTGCCAGGCAAACCAGCGAGGTAACTGCGGTGATGGCAATTGACAACGCAATATTGCCGCGCGCAAAAAAGGTATATATATTTGACGTGGTGCCACCGGGCACGGCGGCAATGATAGCTAAACCGACCGCCACCCCCGGGTCCAGCGAAAAAACAAACATTGCTAACGCCGCAACGCCTGGCACCATTAGCAGCTGCATCGCAAACCCGAGTAGAAAAGCCGCCGGCGCTGCTGCAACGGCAGCAAAATCAGATAGCCGTAACGTGGCGCCCATACCCGCCATGGCCAGCACCAGCTGGACGAACGCCAGGTGATATTCAAAGCGAAGGTAGAGCTCGCCCATTAGCTGTGGTTTCCCCTTATTGTTGTATACATACGCTGCAAGCAAACAGCGTGTGGTGTAGTATTTTTTGCGCTGGTCACGTCAAACGCCAGCAAACATGCCTGAACTTATAACGAGCAGGCGCTAAACACAGTAATGGAGCACGCGAAAAGGTCTTGCCCGTGTTGATTGCCAACTATACCTAATTCAAGCCAGCGGCTAGAATGGCTCATTTCGTGCCCCAGTATAACGGTAGCCAGGACATGTCGCATGACCGCTAAAGCCAACGCAAAAAAATCCGCCGCCGCCAGCGGGCCGAAGACGAACCCGGCCAGCACCGACACGCATTCGCAATCAACGCTAACAGGCGGTGGCAAAACCGCCTTACTTATTGGCGCCACTGGTGCTACCGGTGCCGAGCTACTACAACAATTGCTCGCCCACCCCGACTACAGCGCAGTTCTCGCTTTCGCCCGAAGGCCAATTCATTGCGAACACCCCAAGCTCAGCGTGCACCTGGTCGATTTTGACGACGTGGATAGCTGGCAGCATCTGCTGGTTGGCGACGAACTATTCTCTGCCATGGGCACAACCCTGAAGCTTGCCGGCAGCAAAGAGGCGCAATACAAAGTTGATTTCACCTACCAGCTGCATGTTGCGGAAGCTGCCAGGGATAATGAGGTAAGCCGTCTTTTCCTTGTTTCATCGCCAGGCGCAAATGCAAAATCACGAAACTTTTATCTTCGCACCAAAGGTGAGTTGGAGCATGCGGTTATTGACCTTTGTTATGATCATTGCGTGCTCATTAAACCTGGCTTGATTGAAGCTGAACGCCCCGAGGGCCGCGTTGGTGAAAAAATGGCCGGTATGGCGCTGCACAAGATGGTTAAACTCATCCCCGCTATGCATAGCATGACGCCAATCAACGCTTCGCAACTTGCTTCAGCCATAATCGCTATCGCGCAAAGCGATTTAAAAACCGGTACGAGCAGCTTCGCACCCGGTGAACTGCTTGAGCATGTCAAGCAGGATAATAATCAACCGGCTCCACTCATTCCGTGAAGCACTTCGTTTAACGATTCTTTTTACTTTCTGCATAATCAATAGATAAATCGCGCTCGCGCGTTTACACTTTTTAATTATTCAGCGCAGCTAAAATGTCAGTGCGCTTTACGATTTTTTCTTTGTTAAAAGTTGTAAACGCTCGTAAGTCATTAATAAATAAATCAAATGTAGAGTTGGTCTGCTTCCTGCAGTATTCATGGCGACGCTAAAGTAAACCGTTAGTTAGTCGGTGACAAACCTGCCGCTAGATTGTTTGTCACTGTTGCAATGGTTTTACATTTTTCGGCAGAGCCAACGCTTGCGAGGAGTAAGCCATGAGCAGCCATACGAAAGACCAACACCGTGACGTTACACAGCACCAGGTAATTGCACTGAACGCGCACCGGCGAAAAAGTAATAAGCAAATAAACAAAGATCCAGACACTCGGCAGCTGAAAAACGCACGAGCGCCGAGTGGTGCGGACAAAGAGGAACAGTTTCAGGCGCCTTATACAAACAACGTTTTCCCGTTGTTTGATTCGCAAAAAAATCGCTATAGTGAAAAAGCCGACGCCAGCAAAACGGACAAACCGCTGCAGCAGCCCACGCAAAAGCCTGGCAGCAATTCAGTACCGAACAACAGCCCTATCGAAGCGGGTTACTACAGTGCGGTGGGTCGCCATCGCCTGCTTAGTGCGGCGGAAGAAAGAATCCTGGCGCGCCAGGCCCAGTCGGGTGACCTAAACGCGCGCGACCGCCTGATGACCGCCAACCTTCGGCTGGTTATTAGTATTGCCAAGCGTTATGCCGACCAGCGCGTTGATATGATGGACCTGATTAGCGAAGGTAACTTTGGCTTGCTACGCGCGGTGGAAAAGTTCGATCCTTCCAAAGGCTTCAGGTTTTCTACTTATGCCACCTGGTGGATCCGCGACAAAGTACTCTCCGCTCGCATGCGCCAGTCAACCACGGTGCATATTCCAATTCACACACTAAAGGTACAGAACACCTGCCTGAAAGCGCAGCGCGCGTTGCGCCAACAAATGAGTGCCGAGCCAAGTAACGAGCAAGTAGCACAAGTGCTTGGCAAGAAGACGCGGGAAGTTACGCGGGCGCTGGAGTCTGTGGAAAATCGCTGTTCTATAGAATCCAATTGCCATCAGCAGCAGCGTCCACTGAGTGAAGTATTGCCTGATGAAAACAACCTTGATCCGGCACTACTACTGGAAGGTGAAAACCTGGCTGATGCACTGGCCAAATGTATTGGCGAACTCAGCGCGCAATATCGCGAGGTGCTGGTGAAGCGCTTTGGATTGTTCGGTGAAACGCCCCGTTCGGTACTGGCACTTAGCAAGGAGATGCACGTTCGGCGCACCACGCTGCAAAAATGGATAAATTCTGCGCTATCAATTTTGCAGCACGAGCTAGGTGCCTGACACAAGCTTTGGCAACCAGGCGCGCAGGCAATGGCATTGCGTAAGCAATTTGGCTTAAACCCTATCCAGCGCGGCCGTTTGCGAGCTTGATTTTCAGTAAGCATTGGCGTAGCTTTTCAGGTAAAGTTACGCCATGGATACTGAACAAAGCACACCAGAAGTTTTTAGCGAAGAGTGGTTCGATTACCACAGTGAACAGGTTTGCGCTGCCGAGCCGCCCGATCAATTCATGAAGCGCTGCTACAGCCTGGTGAAACGCGTTTTCAACCCGGTGATGCTGGGCACGGAGAACCTGCCGGAAGGGCCAGGCCTTTTCATCGGCAACCACTCGCTGTTCGCGCTGGACGGCATGGTCCTTGGCCCAATGCTATACATCGAGGAAGGCCGCTGGGTGCGCGGTATGGGCGACCGCTTTATGTGGAACGAAAAAAGCCAGGAAAGGCTGGTGGCGACTGGCGCTGTTTGCGGTGACCCACGTACCTGTGACGCGCTGATGGAAAATGAAGCAGATGTGATGGTGTTCCCGGGCGGCAGTCATGAGGCCACCAAAACCGAAGAACAAAAATACCAGCTGCAGTGGAAAGAGCGCTACGGTTTTGTACGCATGGCCGGCAAGCACGGCTACCCGATTGTGCCCATGGCCATTGTAGGCCCCGACGAGTTTTACAAGCATTGGATAGAAGGCAAAGACTTGCCCAAAACCAAGCTGTGGAAAGCATTGGTTAAATTAGGTGTGGTCGACAAAGACATGCGCACCGATTTGTACCCGCCCATACCGCTGGGCATGCTTGGCAGCCCGTTGCCTAAACCGCAGCGTTGTTACGTGAAGTTTGGCAAGCCGGTTGAAACCAGTGACTACGTGGGTCGCGAGATGCGACCCGCAGAGATGCGCAAGGTGCGCAGCAAAGTGGCCAAGCAGATCGAAACTATGATTGGCGACCTACTACTATTAAGGGAACAACAGCGCGGCGACGAAGGTTTGTTGAGGCGTATTCTTAGCATCTAGATCCCGGCTTCACGGTGGAACAAGCAAATTTAATAAGCTATAACCAGCGATTCCTAAGATTTGCTGTGTGGTTTTTTGCTGCCAGCCTTTTTATTGAATGTGCCGCCTGGCTTTTTTGACGCAGCGCGTTTTTTCGGCTTCCTAACGCTTTCTTTTGCAATATCCATCGCCGACCTTCGATTGCCCCGTCGCCCAGTATCGCTCGCGTCGCTCCTGGCGATTGACAACTTTTGCTGCCGTACACGCACACTCTGTAAATGCCTGAAAACTTCCTTTGGCATACCAGCGGGCAATTCCACAGTGCTGTGATTGTCAAAAATTTGCACGCGGCCAATGTACTTGCTTTGAATATCGGCCTCGTTCGCAATAGCACCCACAATATCGCCAGGTTGTACTTCGTGCTCATGACCAACCGCAATGCGAAACGTTTCCATATCAACGGTTTCGCCATCGTCGTCAATTATTGCTTTTGCCTTTCGGGAGCGAATTGGCCGGCCTTCAAAAGCTTCTGGGCGGGATTCGCTAGCCCGCGATTTAGGCTTGTCAAAATCCTTTTTATTGCGTTTTCCTTCAGAAGCTTTGTCGCGCGACTTGCCGGTTTTTTCAGGCGGTAAAAACAACGGATTACTCGATTGCGCTAGCGCCGTCATGGCAGCGGCCAATTCCAGTGCGCTGTGTTCGCTCTCGTCCAGAATTTCCTGCATCAACTGCATAATGGCTTCATTGCGCGTCTCGGCAAGCTGCAGCTTGACTTTGTTTTTAAAATTGTTAATACGACGCTCGCTAACTTGTTTGCGCGTTGGTAGGTCTACCGCGTCGATAGTTTGCCCGGTCATTTTTTCGATCGACTTCAGCAGCCGCCGCTCGCGTGGTGCAACGAACAAAATTGCTTTACCGCTGCGCCCTGCCCGGCCGGTACGACCAATGCGATGCACGTAAGTTTCTGCGTCGTAGGGCATGTCGTAGTTAATAACGTGGCTAATCCGCGACACATCAATACCGCGCGCGGCCACATCGGTGGCCACCAACACATCAATTGCGCCATTTTTTAACTGGGTAATAGTTTTTTCACGCAACTGTTGCGACATATCGCCATTAATTGGCGACGCGGCATAGCCACGCGCTTCCAGCCTGTCGGCCAGCTCTACAGTGCTGGATTTAGTGCGCACGAAAATCACCATGCCATCGATGGTTTCCATTTCCAGCAAGCGCGTTAATGCATCGAGTTTGTTGGTACCGGACACAGACCAATACTTCTGGTCGGTGGCCTCAACCGTTTTGGTACGCGTTTCAATGCGCACAATCTTCGGTTGCTTTAAATGCTTGTCGGCTATTTTTCGAATTGGCGCAGGCATGGTGGCCGAGAACAACGCAATCTGCCGCTGCTCGGGTGTGTAATCCAGGATGGTTTGCACGTCGTCGATAAAACCCATGCGCAGCATCTCGTCGGCTTCATCGAGCACCACGGTTTTCAAGCTATCCAGCTTCAGTGTTTTGCGGCGCAGGTGATCCATAATTCGCCCCGGCGTGCCCACTACAACATGTACGCCGCGGCGCAGCTGCGATAGTTGGTTGCCCATGCCCTGCCCGCCATACACCGGCAGTACATGAAAGCCTTTCATCTGTGCCGAATAGGTTTGCATGGCTTCGGCTACCTGGATTGCCAACTCACGCGTGGGTGCCAGCACCAGCGCTTGCGGTTTTTTTAGCGAAAGATCGAGCTTGCTAAGAATGGGCAGCGCGAAGGCAGCGGTTTTGCCGGTGCCGGTTTGCGCGGTACCAAGAATATCGTGGCCCTGAAGTAATAATGGAATGGCCTGCGCCTGCACCGGCGTGGGTTGCTCGTAGCCCACATTTTTTAACGCCTGTAATACGGCAGCGGACAGTGACAGGTCGCTGAACTGAATCTGGGACTCGGACATGAGATTTGTTTCGTGCTAGCAATTGCGAATCACGGCATGAGGATACCGCGATGGGTCGCGCACCATACGCTGAATGGAGCTGGAAAAATAGCCAAATCCAGCGCTTTGGCATTTATCGGCGAAAAAATGCCCGCAAGCCAGCCACCAGCGGCAAGCTATGCCCGGCTACGGCGATACCCCAGCAGGCCAGCTAGCGCGCTACCGAACAACCAAACTGTACCGGGTACCGGTACGGTACTGGCCGCCACGTTGCCCGACGCGACGACCCAAACATGGTGAAAATAGTTCTTTTGGCGCAAAGTCTGGCTGCCCCAATAAGTTCGAAACGCAACACCATCGGTTGCGTCAGCGGCAATATCGGTCCAGTAGGCATTCGATACTAAGTTTGTCTGGATGTTATCAAAGAACGCCAAATAGCCGTTCGGATCCGGCGCGCGCTGCAGACCATAAATGTTGGTGTTGTACTTCACACAAGTGGTACCGGTGCCACTGCATTCGGGAATTGCCTGAAAGTTATTGTAATAGTGATAAGCCAGCTCGCTACCAATAAATCCTAATGAATTGGTGCCTGGCGTGGGGTTATACACGCCTGGCGGCGCGGTTAAATTATAACTTCTGTCGGTGCTACCATCATAAGTAGCATAATTGCCATACACGAAATTCGTACCGTTAACCGGCGTTGCAGTAGGCACCCGCCAGCTATTCACGCCCAGATAACCAGCGCCGCCATTCAATGCGTTCATTGCGTCAACAAATGTGCCCGCCGTGTGCCAGTTCATCGAGCCAATCGATGGGCCACCGAGACTGATGCCGCTGCTTAAACCAAACTGGTTACTGGCCGCAATATTCGCATCGCGCAGCCAGGTAATATCCAGCACATCGTCGTAAACGCCCTCATGTCCGTTTGCCGCAATGCCGTCGATATCAACAACCGTAAGCGCAGCGAGTGCGAAAGTGGAATAAAGCGAAAGGCAGGCGCCAGCGAAAGCTGCGCGCAGCAAGGAGCGTAAAGGCATCGTTATTCCTCCAGGAAGCACATAAATTCAATTACTTAGCATGCTTTATTAATGCATAACCTTTAAGTAATTGTGCCGCAAGGGGGTTTGGGGGAAAGCGGCGAGGCAACATTAACAATAATTAATGCTTATTTCAATACCCCCGGGAGGAAGCTACCGCGAGACCCGATCCGAACGGGCGAACGCTAATGGCTGCTTAGATCAAGCCAGCTCTTCGACCGGCTTATTGTTTTTATTTTGTTGCTGATTATCTGTTTTATCTGAACTGGCTTGTTCACTTTGCGCATGTTTACGCTGCGCTTCCAGTCGCGGCGCAATTATCTCTAATGCAGTTTTTTTACAGGCGGGCAATTCCGCATCGGAATAACCCAGCGGTTCAACCCGCTCGCCCCAGCGAATAAAATGCGAGTTCCACGTGAGCCCTGCGCCAAAGGCCGGCAGCAGGATGTTCGCACCCGGCTTCACTTTACCTTCCTCTATCGCTTCACAAAGCGCAATCATCACCGTTGCGGCCGACATATTGCCGTAGCGCTCTACGTTCACAAATACTTTGTCTGCTGGCACGCCCAGTTTTTTACCTACCGCATCGATAATGCGGCTGTTGGCCTGGTGCGGCACTAAAGTGTCGATGTCCTCTACGCCAAGGTTAAGCTTATTCAATACATCGTGGCTGGCCTTAACCATGCCCTTAACCGCACGCTTGAATATATCCTGCCCGTCAAAATCCCAGCTGGTAATTGAGGTCGGGCACATGTTGGTATACGCAGTGCCGTAGTTGTGCACTGCCAATGAATCACGCGCCTCGGCATAACAGCCCAGTGACTCGGCCATTAAACCCTGTTCCTGTTCAGAACCCTCGACGATTAATGCGGCGGCACCATCGCCGAATAGCACCGCAACATTGCGGTTGGTCCAGTCCATTAATGCAGAAGGTTTTTCTGCGCCAATGACCAGCACGCGTTTTGCCGAGCCGGTTTTTATCATCGACGACGCAACGCTCAGCGCGTACAGGCCACTGGTGCAGGCGGTATTTAAATCGAGAGAAGCGATGCCCTTGGCACCTAGCAAGTCCTGCACGCGGGACGCACAGGTGGGCACCACGGTGTCGCCGGTGCAGCTGCCAAAAATAATCAGGTCGAGATCTTGTGCGGTTCGACCCGCCGCTGCCAACGCACGCAGCGCGGCAATATGTGCCATATCTGTGCATTGCACATGTGCAACGCGGCGCTCTTTCATGCCGGTGCGGCTGGTGATCCAGTCGTCATCGGTATCGATAAAGGTAGCCAGGTCGGCATTGCTCAGCACGGCGGGAGGCAAGCATTTTCCCCAACCAGTAATGGCTGCGTAGCGCGCCCCGTTAATGGCTGGAAAACTGGAATTTGACGGCTGCGAAGGCGGCATGCGAACTCCGTGGTCGTTCGAATGGACGGAACAAGTTGGTTACCCAGTATACCGCTTTAGCAGGCTATTCTTCGCGTATTTTGTGTGTGTTTATTGGCAGATTAACCGACCAGTTGCGCCTCGGTAGCACCCGCGACGGCGAAGGCCGCAATTTCATCGTTGCTGTAACCCAACTCGGCCAAAACTGCTTTGGTGCTGCTACCCTCGGCAACCGGTGGTGCAGGGCGATTATTCGTGCTGCCACTAAATTTTGGCGCGGTACCCGGCTGCATAACCCCGCCCAATTCAATATAGGTTTCGCGTGCAATATTGTGCGGGTGCGAAGGCGCTTCGGTGTAATCAAGTATGGGCGCCACGCAGGCATCGCTGCCCTCAAAAATTGCTGCCCATTCGTCGCGGGTTTTCTGCGCAATGACCGCGGCCATTTTTTCTTTTAGCGCCGGCCACTGCGCGGCATCGTGTTGCGCATCGAAAGCCTCTTCGTCTAGCCCGGCGAGCCTGCGTAACTCGGCATAAAACTGTGGTTCGATCGCGCCAACTGAAATGTGTTTGTTATCCGAGGTTGTATAGGTGTCGTAAAAATGGGCGGCGCCGTCGAGCATATTACTGGCGCGCTTTGGCTGCCATGCACCCAGGCTGGTCATGCCGTAAAACATCGACATCAAGCTGGCCGAACCATCGGTAATCGCTGCGTCTACCACCTGGCCTTTGCCCGTGCGCTGCGCTTCGATTATCGACGCCAACATTCCCATCACCAAAAACAAGCTGCCGCCGGCGTAATCGCCTACCAGGTTGAGCGGGATCATTGGCTTATCGGCCGTGCCCATTGCCGCCAGCGAACCGGTGAGCGAAATATAATTTATATCGTGCCCGGCACTTTTCGACAGCGGCCCGCTCTGGCCCCAACCTGTCATGCGGCCAAATACAATCTTCGGATTGCGCGCCAGGCAAACATCCGGCCCAAAGCCAAGGCGTTCAGCGACGCCCGGCCGGTAACCTTCAAAAATAGCGTCGCTCTGCTCTACCAGCTTCAGCAGCGCCTGTACGCCTTCGGGCGTTTTTAAATTCAGTACAATCGAGCGCTTGCCACGAGAGTTAGGGTCGTTCGAGGTGGGCAAACCAATGCCGCCCGGTTGTGAGCTTCGCTCCACAACAATTACCTCAGCGCCCATATCGGCCAACAGCATGCCCGCATAGGGCCCTGGCCCAATGCCTTTAATCTCAATAATTTTTATGCCTGAAAGCGGCCCCATTGTTCATCTCCCAACGCTTAAGCTTGAATTAAAGGTGGCTGTTTTAACGCGCAGCCGAAACCGCGCAAGGTAGTTTATGCGTTGAGCGGTGGGCTGTCACCCTATACGGCTAATTGATTGCTGGCGGCAATCGACAGCCAACAGCAATTGCACTAGGATGGCCAACCGCCGCACCGAATAACCCAGGCTTTTTATCGGTGTGCTTTTTTGTATCTGTGCGCTGCCGAAAGGGACCCTAGCTGAATATGTCTACTGCAAATTCCACCGTCAACACCGCTAAAACAAACGCCAACAGAAAAAACAGTGGCTCGCATGCCGAAGATCACCACGTTGTAATTGTTGGCGCCAATTTCGCCGGCCTCAGCGCTGCCAAACGGCTAGCCTGCAAAAGCGATATGCAAGTGACATTGGTTGACCCAAGCAAGGCGTTTCACTGGGCGCCGAATATTCACGAAATTGTTTCAGGATTAAAAGCAAGCACCGGTGTTTCCATTTCATCAGAAAAAATTGCCCGACAACTGGGTCATCGCTTTCTTGATGACGAGGCCGTAGCGCTGGATATCAACAACAACGAGGTGCGCCTGGCCGATGGTGAATTGCTGGCCTACGATGCCTTGCTGGTGGCCTGCGGTCTGTCGGCCAGCGACATGGGCATTAGCGGCGCAGAAGAAAACTGCATTGGCATGCGACACGCCGAAGAAGCCAAACGTATCGAGCAGCGTATTGCTGTGGGCTTGGCGGCCAAGCGGCCTTTTGCAGTAACAATTATTGGCGCGGGCTTTACCGGCGTTGAGCTGCTTGGCGAATTACTGCGCAAACATGCGAACAATAAATTGCTGTCGATCAATGTCATCGAGTCTGCGCCCAGGGTGCTTGCCGGCTTGCCGTCGGTAATTGGAGAAGACATACGCAAACAATGCACTGGCCACGCCGTGCATTTTTATCTTGCCAAAGACATTAGTGCTATCGAAAAGCGCGCAGTAAAACTGCAAGACGGCAGCAGCATTGATAGTGACTTAACAATTTGTTGCGCGGGCACCGCGATACCGGAATTAATCCGTGAATCGGAACTGGCCTGTAGCGAACAGGGCATTCTGGTTAACGATGAACTACAAAGTAAAACCGCTAGCAACGTTTTTGCCGCAGGCGATATTGCCGCTACCACGTCGTCATTAAAAAAGCAGGCCAGCTTTGCCATCGATATGGGTAAACACGCAGCAGGCAACATTGAGGCGCTGCTGTCTGGCCAGGCACCGCGACCCTTTATTCCTTTTCAAAAACCCATGCTGTTATCGTTTGGCGATATCAACACTTATTTCATTTACAACAACAGCGTGTTCGCCAGCCCGCTACTGGCGCCGCTAAAAGAAGCGGTTTACCAATTTTATATGGCACAGTTTGGCGCCAGCCTTCCTGCAGCTGAGCAGGGTTTCGGCCTGCTCGGTCGGTACACGCGATCGGTGAAAGAAATGCTGCTGCCGGAACTGCTTAAATTTCGCTTTGCCGAGCTATTGGGCAGAAGTAAACGGCTGCAGTAATTGCGGGACATTCCAAGCTCGCAATGCGCATCGCGCGCGTTAAAGCGATTTTTTAGTACCAATGTAACGCATTTCATTCGATATTAAACAAGCCTGTAAATAGCTGATTGCTTTAAAGAAAGCCGCGCGTTTGCTGCTTTTTTATGCCACCTTGCGATCAAATGCACTGAAAATCGCTTCAAAAAGGCGTAAACTAATACAGATTGCATCAACGCAATAGGGGGGAACGTTATGGAAGCACCGCGTATTCCCAGCAATGAAAAGGAACGCCTGGAAACCCTGCTTAGGCTCAGGATTTTAGATACACCCAGCGACGATCGCTACGATCGCTATACGCAGATCTGCACCCGCCTGTTCGATGTACCCATTGCCGTAATCAGCCTGGTAGATAAATATCGCCAATGGTTTAAGTCAGCCTGTGGACTGGACGCGAGTGAGACGCCACGCAAAATATCTTTTTGCGGCCACGCCATTCTTAACGACGATATTTTTGAAGTGCAAGACGCGCTGCAAGACCCCCGCTTTCGCGATAACCCGCTGGTAGAAGGCGCACCTAATATTCGCTTCTACGCCGGCGCCCCGCTGAATACGCCAAACAACCAGAACATTGGCACGCTGTGTATTATCGATAGTTCGCCCAGGCCCCTTGGCGAAGACGAACGTGTGATGCTAAAGAACCTGGCCGATATGGTGGTAGACGACATGGTGCGTTATATCGACCTTGCCACCGGGCTTGATAACCGCAACGCGCTTATTGTTGCAGGTGATAACGCGCTAGCGCGTGCAAGGCCAGACCAGGCTTTTCACCTGACCTTGCTTAATGTTGCTGGTGTTATTGAGCAGCAACCCGATCGAACACGGAAAAACGATTGGCGCGATCGCTTTGCATCACATTTACACGACCACTTCGCGCACGCCGCATCCATTGCGCACCTGGGCAACGACCAGTATTGCATTATGCACGAGCGGCACGCTGCCTTACCGGTTTTCGATATACTGCACCACGCCTGCGCAAATACTGACCCCAAACTACAAACGGCGCCGATATACGTTGGCGATATCGACGTGCGCCGCGCCGACTCTATCGCTATGGAAGATTTGCTGCGGGAAGTGGACGGACTTTTCTTTTGCGATAATGCACAGCCACTGCCCGAGATGGACGGCAAGCACTAACTGCTATTTTGTTAACCTTATTTGCCCGGCAATTCACCACGGGCAGTGCGATCCTTAGCGAATAACACCAGCGCCGTGTAAACCGGATCGCCACTGCCAGCTTGCCCGGCATTATTTGCTACTTCGCCACTTTCTTCCGCCAAGTTAAGTGCATGCGTCTCGGCATAGTCGAGCACCAACGAGCGATGTGCAAAGCGCCATATGCCATCGCGTTTTTGGTAGCGGTCGGCGTAACGCCCGTAGCCAATTACATCCTGCTTGCCATCTTTGCTGCGATGCCAGGCGCGGGTAAGAATTTCTCCCTCTGCTTCATCGCCATCAACAATAAAAAGACAATTGGATATTGCATGCGATGTGGCTTGCCAGTTGTCCAGCATGGACGGTAGCCAGTTTATATAGTCTTCCGCACTACCCTGGAAGTAAGGTCGGTGGTCGTCGCTAGCGCCCGGGTGATAAAGCGTGCGCAGCAACGCATAATTCCGCCGGTCTATTGCATGACAATAGGCGTTTACCAAGTGTTGCAGTGCCACGCGGTCAGCCACTTCCGTGGCATTTATTGCGTGGGGGGCAAGTGTGGCGTTGTTATCCATTGCTATCGGCATCGGCAGCCTCCTCACCCGGCATGGTTTTGATATAAACATCCTGCTGCGGAAACGGAATAGTTATATCGTGCTCGGCCAGCGCTTTATAAACCGCCATAAACAACTCGTGCTTGATCAGCCCCCTTTCACCGGGGTTTTTGATCCAGCAATGCAATTCAAAATCGAGGCTCGATGCGCCAAAGCTACGCATACGCACACGAGGCTCAGGATAATTTAAGGTCTGGCTATTTTTGCGGCCCACTTCAAGCAACACATCGCAAACCTGGTCGACATCCGAGCCATAAGCCACCCCGATTGGCACGGCAATGCGCATGGAAGAGGATGGCCCGCCGCTTTCATTAACAATTTTTGCGTTACCCAATACACCGTTGGGAATGGTTACCTCCACATCTTCACGCGTGAGTATGCGCGTGCTGCGCAAACCGATGGCGGTAACCTTGCCACGCTCGCCGGTATCCAGCGTTATATAGTCGCCAATCTTATACGGCGAGTCCGCAACAATAAAAAACCCGGAGAACAAATTCCCCAGCGTATCTTTCGCCGCAAAACCAACCGCAATACCCATAATTCCCGCGGAAGCTAACCAGCCTACCGGGTTGATACCCCAAATCATCAACAAGGCGTAGCTGCCAATTAAAATGATAAGTAAGTTGGCGGTAAGATCGAATAGCGGAACAGTGCGCGGTTCAATCAAGCGAAAGCGCGAACTGGTTGAAAACGCTTTCAGCAATACACCGGTTAGCTTGAGCGAGGCAATAAGCCAGCTCATCACGATTATCGACAGCGCCACGTTAATTAATGTCGCTTCACCTTTTGGTAAGCCTGCAACAACAACTGCCAGCGTTATACCAAACCAGAATACGGTGTTGAATACGGGCCTGCGCAGCAAGCGAAGAATATCGTCGTCGGCAGCGGTGTTGGTAAGGGTAGCGGCGCCGGAAAGCACGCGAAACAACACGCCGCGCACAATAAGTGCCAGCACATAAAAAACCACAGCAACCACCAGCGCGGATAGCAGCGGATAACCGGACACCAGTTCCCAGGCAGGGCGGACGATTTCAGGCAACAGTGAATCGAACTCGGGCAGCTTGTCGGCTAGCGGCTGCAACACTTCTTTCTCTGCCTCGGCAACAGTTTTATTCGCTTTGCTCACGTTTTGTTTCCTCAATAAAAGCTGCAAACATTAATCGAATGGCCGTACCGGCCGCGGAACAAATGGATTACCCAAATATAAATAGGCTGTGCTGTTACCATTTTCGGCAAAACCCGCCGCCAGGTATACGGGCCCGACAAAGGTGTCAAAACCCGCATAAACCGAGCCTGCAATAATCCAGTCGTTAGGGCTTTTCCTGAAACTGTCGTTCCACACATTACCCGCCTCCACACTGGCGCCGGTAAATACCGGGAATGCCGAACTTTGCCGCCAGGTTTTCGAAAAATTTGTGCTTAACAAGCCAACATGCTGGCCATAGAAACGGTCGACCGGCAAACCCGACAAACGTCCCAAGCCACCGAGTTTGAACTGGCTTTGCAGCGGCGCGGTTTTCTCAATGGTAGTGCCCGCCAGTGAATAGATATAGCCCCGGTAACTGCCAAGTGAAAATGCGCCCGCTGCCGATAGCAAGCCTTGTTGATAATTGCGCTCGGCGCCAAGGCCTTTTTCCGACTGGATTAGCGCGGCATGAATGACCGCGCCGCTGCTTGGCCGATTGGTAGTGTTCAGGGTATCAAGTCGGTAGTTCAGCGATAGCTCGCCAATATCCAGGCCATCACTATTGGCGGGCAGCTCACCCACAACCACATCCACCGAACCATAAGTGCGCCTTATCGCCACATCAAATTCAGCGGCAGTACCCACCTGCACGCCAAGCGTGAGCTGGCTGCCCACTTCTACCACCCTTAAGTCGGCCAGTGCACGGTCGCTGGACTGGTCACCCACATTGTTGCTTGCGAACAGGCGAATATTGGTTCGCTTGATACCGGTTTCCAGGCGAGTGAACAACGCGCCGCTATCAAGCAACGGCTGTTGCAGCTCTACCGACAAACCCTGCCGAATACCAAGGTCCAGCTGGCTGCGTAATTGGCCGCCCAAAGGGTTAATGGCTGTGCGCAAGTAAGCCACGCTGAGGTTAAAGTTAGCGTCTGCGGAAAAGTCTTCTTGCAATTGCAAGCCAAACTGCAGGTAATTCGGGCCCCAACTTTTTGGCGTTATATCAATATGCAAACCGTTGTCATCGCCGCGCTGCACCAGGGTGTAATCAACGTGCTGGTAGAGGCCGCTGCTGTAGAGCCGCGATATCCCTTTGTCCAAACCCTCCTCGTCCAAAGGCTGGTTGAGCGGTATTTTCAATCGCGCGAGTATGGCTTTTTTACCAAGGCCCTTGCCATTGTTAATTTCTACAAAGCGGATAATGGGCTGCCTTTCTGCGCTCGTGCTGCTTTTGCTGCCAGCACTGCTCCTGTCTGTCGCACTACTACTGGCTGTATTGGCGCGATAATTTTCTTGCGGTGCGTTATTGGCAGGCCGGTTTGGCCCTATTACTTCAGCATCGGCCATTCCGGCTTGCGTGGTATGCCGGGCAATGGCTTGTAGCTCACTGGCATACTGTGTTGCCGCCCGGTAACCGCGCTCTATCGATTTTAAGCTTTGCCCGAAATCCAGTACGCCGATATCCTTCACTTCGGGCTTTATAAGCAGGTCGTGCGCGCGCAGCATCGCCACTTGTTTTGCAACATTACTCTGGGTCATAAAATTAATCAGCTGCTCAGTAACACTCAACAGCGAACTAATTTCTTCGTGTGTTAGCAGCGCATCGGTTATATCCACCGCAATCACGATATCGGCACCCATCTCGCGCACCACATCAATGGGCAAGTTCGCCACCACGCCACCATCAACAAAGTATTCGCCATCAATTTCAACCGGCGCAAAAAAAGCCGGCAGCGACATGCTCGCTTTTATACTATTAACAATATCGCCGCTGCCAAACACCTTGCGCTCGCTGGTTTCCAGCGAGGTAGCAACCACGCGCAGCGGAATCGCCAACTCGTCAAAGTTTTTTACCTGGCCAACATCGCGAAATATTCTTCGAAAAAGCTGGGTAACCTTTTGCCCCTGCGATAAACCCAACGGCAACTGCAAGCCACCTTTGTTAAAACCCGGCTTGGCTTTTAACTGGTAGTTATAGTCACCGCGTTTATTGAGGATTGGCTCATCGCGACGGGAAGTGGCGTCGCTGAGTAAGTCGTCCCAATCGATGGCGGCAATAATTTGTTCGATTTCATCAACGCTTAGCCCTGCCGCGTACATGCCGCCGATAACCGCGCCAATACTGGTGCCGGCAATGTAATCGATGGTTACGCCCTGCTCTTCCAGCGCGCGCAACACGCCAATATGCGCGCCGCCTTTTACCCCGCCGCCGCTTAGGGCCAGGCCGATTTTAGGCTGTAAATTAGTCTGCTTTGATTGTTCAGCCGAAAACGCAAATGTCGTTGTTAGCAAACAGCAGGCGAGCAGCAATAGCAGTAACATCGGCTTGCTGGATGAAAAGCACGGGTAAACGGCCAGCTTTCGTCGCTTCACGCGCGGTCTCTTCGAGATATTCAATAGCTTATTAACAGCTCACACCATATTCTTTAAAAACGCGGCCGGCGAGGAAACCCAGGCTAGAGAAATGGGCGGCCCTCGGGATGATTTGGCGCCTGCCGTGCAAGCCAGCAATGGCCAGGGGAACATTGCCGCAGTTTCATCTAACCGGGCGCATATTACTATAACCACCGATCGAGATTACGGGCAGATACACATTATGTGCAGCGCCCTGCAACAGCATTTGGCTATTCGCCTGGCCTATCAAAGCGATAGATAAAAACTGGTTTACTTCGAAATGCCAGCTATTTATAGTCAATGGGATAAACGGCAGTTTGGTCACCCCTTACACATTAAAAGCACAAAGGACGAACAACATGCGCAAGCAACGATATTTTCTTATCACAGCGTTAGCGGGCTACCTGGCGAGCAGCCTTAGCTTGCCCGCACTATCCGCAGACATGACAAAACCTGCTGGTGCGAAAGGCGCCATGGCAACGGGCCAGGCAGCCGATGGTCAGCCAAAGCCAAACCGCTTCTGGTGGCCGGACCAACTCGATTTGAGCCCGCTGCGCGACCACGACGCACGCTCGAACCCGCTGGGTGAAGACTTTGACTACGCTACGGCATTTTCAAAGTTGGACCTGCAAGCGGTTAAGCAGGATATCGATGCGCTGCTCACAGAGTCACAACCCTGGTGGCCGGCTGATTTTGGCAACTATGGCCCGTTCTTTATCCGCATGACCTGGCATAGCGCGGGCACCTACCGCACGCTGGATGGCCGCGGCGGCGGTGACGGTGGCCAGCAGCGTTTCGACCCCCTGAATAGCTGGCCCGACAACGGCAACCTCGACAAGGCGCGGCGTTTGTTGTGGCCAGTGAAACAGAAATACGGTCACAGCTTGTCGTGGGCCGACCTGATGATCCTGGCCGGCAACGTTGCGCTGGAAAATATGGGTTTCAAAACCTATGGCTTTGCTGGCGGCCGAACCGACGATTGGGAACCAGACGTGGTTTACTGGGGCCCGGAGCTGGAAATGCTGGCCAGCGATCGTGAAGAACGCGATGGCAAG
Organism: Pseudomonadales bacterium; assembly: GCA_013043705.1. Classification (GTDB taxonomy): domain Bacteria; phylum Pseudomonadota; class Gammaproteobacteria; order Pseudomonadales; family UBA7434; genus UBA7434. Next base: position 1,907 of record JABDNS010000034.1, on the reverse strand, counting down.
TTACAGCGCCCACTGGGTGCCATGCACATGGGCTTGATTTATGTAAACCCCGAAGGCCCTAAAGGCAAACCCGACCCACTGGGTTCGGCTAAAAATATTCGCACGTCGTTTGGCCGCATGGCAATGAACGATGAGGAAACTGTAGCGCTGGTTGCTGGCGGGCATACCTTCGGCAAGATGCATGGCGCGCACAAACCCGGTGATTGCGTTGGCAAGGAACCTGGTGCAGCGGCAATAGAAAAGCAGGGACTGGGCTGGGAAAATAAATGTGGCAAAGGCCACTCCGAGGATACGGTAACCAGTGGGCTTGAAGGCGCGTGGACCCAGGCGCCAACAAAATGGACTTCGCTGTATTTGCAAAACCTGTTAACGCTAGACTGGAAACAAACGCGCAGCCCCGCTGGCGCTATCCAGTGGGTACCAACAGACGAGTCGATGCACAACTCGGTGCCCGACGCGCATGTGAAAGGCAAATTCAACGCACCGGTAATGACCACGGCTGACCTCGCGTTGAAATTTGACCCCGCGTACAAAAAGATCGCCGAGCGTTTCCTGGCCGACCCCGACGCTTACCAGCAAGCGTTTGCCAAAGCCTGGTTCAAACTTACGCACCGTGACATGGGCCCCACCGCGCTTTACCTTGGCGACGAAGTGCCCGGTGAAACGCATATTTGGCAGGATCCAATCCCCGCCAGCGATATTAACCCGTTGAGCAAGCGTGCGGCAAAGCGCCTGAAGAAAGATATTCTTGATTCAGGGCTTAGCGTTTCTGAATTGGTGCGCACTGCATGGGCCTCCGCCTCTACTTATCGTGCAAGTGACAAACGCGGCGGCGCTAACGGCGCCAGGCTTGCACTGGCACCACAAAATAGTTGGGCTGCCAATAATCCGCAAGCGCTGGAAAAAACGCTTGGCACATTGAAAAAGGTTCGCGCTGATTTTGGTGAGAACAAAGTCTCGCTGGCTGACGTGATTGTGCTGGGCGGCGCAGCGGCGATTGAAAAAGCTGCAAAGGACGCCGGCTTAAAACTTGACGTGCCGTTTACGCCAGGCCGCGGCGATGCAACACAGGCAATGACAGATGTAGCATCTTTTGAAATGCTTAAACCATCAGCGGATGGCTTTCGAAATTATTTCGATGCCGATGCAGCCTATCGCACGCCCACCGAAATGCTGGTTGATAAAGCCGACCAGCTAAACCTGACGGTGCCTGAAATGACAGCGTTAGTTGGCGGCATGCGCGTGCTGAATGCCAACGCAGGTGGCGCCAGGCACGGTGTATTAACCGACAAGCCTGGTGTGCTCAGCAATGACTTCTTTGTTAACTTGCTGGATATGTCGACTGTGTGGAGAAAATCGAGCACCGAGGGTATTTACGAAGGCGTAGATAGAAAAACTGGAAACATGAAATTCACCGCCACACCGGTTGACCTGATCTTCGGTTCGAATTCCGAATTGCGCGCGGTGGCGGAAGCCTATGCGTTTGACGGTGCTCAGCAACAGTTCGCCGAAGATTTCGTTAGCGCCTGGAGCAAAGTAATGTTGGCCGACAGGTTTGACTTGCGTTAACACCGGGCGCTGTTAAAAGCGGGTTGCTAGCCAACGATGGCGGATTTATTTCCCGAGCTTGACCAGGCACCCGCGATTAGCGCCTCGAACGCAACTCCCCGGCCACTGGCCGACCGCTTGCGACCCACCGCGCTGGCCAATGTTACCGGGCAGGAGCATTTACTGGCCGAGGGCATGCCGCTGCGCCTGATGGTCGACACCGCAAGTGTATCTTCCATGGTGTTGTGGGGGCCGCCCGGATGCGGTAAAACCACGCTCGCGCGTATTGTTGCGGAAAACTCCGGCCTGCACTTCGAGCAGCTGTCGGCGATTTTTGCCGGCGTTAAAGATCTTAAAAC
>JABDNS010000083.1 GCA_013043705.1 Pseudomonadales bacterium | reverse complement strand
GCGCATGGCGCCACAAACTGGGGTTTACCGTATCGGGGCGATCACCGCTCAGAAACTGGTACGGCACCAGCGACCAGATTACGCGCCCGGCTTTATTTTTTAAGGTAAGGTTGGGCGCCGATTCAATTAAACCGCGCCGCGCAACCGCGTAGTCTTCGCGATCGGCGAAAGGCAAATCGGACAAAACTTTTGCCTGGCTGGATCGGGTGTGATCGGTAGCTGCCGTGGGCGTGACAATGGCTGGCGTTTTGGATTGTGCTTGCAGTAGTGAGCAAAGCGTACACAGCACCAATACAATAATGGCTTTGGTTGGCGCCAACCTGGGCGGTCTATAAAAAATTGCGCCATAGCGCCTAATTATATGCAAAGGCGGCTTACCTAAATCAATATTCAAAACGATACCTTTCATACAGACAATAATTAGTCAAAGCCGTGCAGCGAGACATATTCTTGCAGCGAAACCCGCTGCTGTTGAATATGCGCAGCTTTGTCACCTTCTTTCACGTAGCCCATAGCAAGGCCAACCACCACCCTGTCGCTATCAGGCAGGCACAACGTTTTGCGAATGGTTTCCGGCCACATCGACCAGGCCGCTTGTGGGCAGGTAGAAAGTCCACGCTCCTGCGCCAACAGCATAATGCTCTGCAATAAAATACCTACGTCCAGGTACTGCTGCTCAACCATGCTTTTGTCGACGGTAAAAATCATGCCAACCGGCGCATCGAAAAAAGCAAAATTTCTGGCTACCTGCATTAAACGACCCATCTTGTCTTCTCGCTCAATACCCAGTGCCGTATACATCGTTTCACCACATTGGGTGCGCCTTGCGCGCCAAGGGTCGGTAACGCCCTTGGGGTAAATGCGAACATCGGTTTCCTCACCCTGGGGTTGATCACCCATCTTGGCGAAAACCGCATCGCTTAACTGCTTTTTTTTATCACCAGTAAGCACATGCACTTTCCATGGCTGCAAATTTCCGTTCGATGGTACCCAGCGCGCCAACTCCAGAATTTCTTCAATGGTCTCGCGCGATACAGCCTGGTCAGTGTAGGCACGTACCGAGCCACGCTGTTGAATGGCTTCACTTACAGTTAATGCAGTCATTGGTTTTTTCCTTCTGGCAATAGTATTTTCTTTGTTTTCGGGTTTTTCTGTTTAAGCGCTGCAAGTTAATCCGGGGCTTGCGCCCCGAAGTGTTTAGCGGGCGTCGGCCAAAATCATATCCGATGCTTTTTCAGCAATCATCACGGTAGCGGCATTGGTATTGCCAGCCACGATATCCGGCATGATAGAGGCATCAACCACACGCAAACCCTGGCAACCTCGCACTCGCAAGGCGGTATCTACTACGGCCTGGTCATCCACGCCCATCTTGCAAGTACCCACGGGGTGATATCCCGTGGTGGCTTCGCAACGCACAAAATCCAGGATTTCATCGTCGCTTTGTATATGTTTACCAGGGCGTAACTCCACTTTGCAGTGGTCGGCGATTGGTTTTTGCCTGAATATTTCGCGCAGCTTTTTAAAGCCCTGTAGTTGTGCATCCCTGTCGTATTCGGTAGCCAGGTAATTGGTATTGATGGCAGGCGCTTCGTCTGGCTTGACGCTTTTTATCATCACCGTGCCTGCACTTTCAGGTAGCAAATGCAAAATCATGCCCGTGACGCTGGGATCCTTATCAATTTGGTTCTGGTTATTTTCGTCACGCGCACCGCTTACCGGCAAGAAATAAAGCTGTATGTCCGGGCGCTGGCGTGAATCACTGGATCGATAAAAACCACCTACCTGCGTCGCTGGCATACTCAGTAAGCCGCTGCGATGGCGCATGTAGCGGTACAATTGCTTAACCAGCCCCAACGGTTTCATGTCGTGGTAGATCGCAGGCACAGCTTCAATTTGGTAGCCTACCATAGTGCCCAAATGATCCTTCAGGTTTCGGCCCACACCCTGCAAAGCATGCACGGGTGCAATACCATGTCGCTGCAGTAGATCAAGGGGGCCAACGCCGGATAACTGCAGCAACTGCGGTGAGTTCACTGCACCAGCCGCGATAATGACTTCACAATTCGCGCCATAAGTGAATTGCTCACCGCCCCGATTTACCCGCACGCCGGTCGCTCGCGTGCCAGCAAATATGATGCGTTCACACAGAGCGCCACTTAGCATTTCGAGGTTGGCGCGTTTTTGCGCGGGCTTCAGATAACACACCGAAGTGCTTTGCCGGCGACCATTGGCGATCGCGCATTTGTAATAGCCGGCGCCCTCTTGCTCACCCTGGTTAAAATCGTCAAGCGCCGCAAGGCCATAAGCCTTGCAGGATGCCAGAAACAGATCGCCGGCTTCGGAATGTTCAATATCACGGATATTTAGCGCGGGGCCAGCGTGGTTTTCGCCAGCGTGGCATTCCGAACGCTCAAAATATGGCAACACGCCATCCCAATCCCAGCCTTCGCACCCGGCATCGCGCCAGGCATTAAAGTCATCGCGGTGGCCACGAACATGAATCATGCCATTAATCGAACTGCTGCCACCAATCACTTTGCCGCGTGGCCAGGCCATCCGGCGGTTAGCCGTTGAAGCCTCGGCTTCGGCTGCATAGCCCCAGTTAAAGTCATCGTGGTAAGCAACCTGGGTCCAGCAAACCGGGATTTGCACCAGCAGGCTGCGGTCATTGCGGCCCGCTTCGAGCAGCAACACGCTGTGTTTACCGTTTGCGCTCAGGCGGTTGGCCAATACGCAGCCAGCTGACCCGGCACCAACGATAATGTAATCAAACGCTACTGCGCCCATAATGCCGGCGTCATCGCCCCTTTTTCGTTGCAGTTAACGGTTTCGATGAGTTGTTCAAGCTGCGCTTACATGGTGGAATATGCAGGGTGGAATGTGCCCGTGCCCAATCCGCTTTGGGGTCACAGAGGGGATATAAGCACTGGTAACCCGCCAGAAACCGTCGCGAGGCAAGATTTTATTGCATTTTCGCGCCGCCGTGGCCGTTGTTACTCGCGGCTAAAGCCGCGATATAGTACACATGGAGCATGAATACAGGCAAAAAGCTTTTATATTATTTGGACTATATGGCTCATACTTGGCGAACTGTAGCCAAAAAAAACGCCCAAATCCTGGCTCAATAATTATTCCCGTTGAGGCACAGCACACGGCATATGCCGAGGAACTTATCATGGTAACAACAGCAAGCCCTGAATCAGCTAACAACGAAATCGGCGCGCCCATCACCAGCAGTAGCGCCAGTGGCGCTGCAAACGAAACGCCCGAGCAAATCAAACGCGAACTGGAAGCCAAGTTAGCTGGCATCCAGAAAGCTTTCGCCCAGGACCGATACCCCACTTACGAAGCGCGCGTCGACAGGCTGGATCGTTGCATCACGATGCTGGTCGATCACCAGGACGCATTGTGTGATGCGGTGGCCGCCGACTTCGGCTGCCGCTCCAAATATGTAACGCTGTTGAGTGAAATCATGATTAGCGTTGGCAATCTCAAGAACACCAAGAAAAATTTGAAGCGCTGGATGCGTCCGCAAAAACGCAAAGCACCCTTCCCGATGAACCTTATGGGCGCCAAATCACGCGTTCACTACCAACCCAAAGGCGTGATCGGCGTCATGACGCCGTGGAATGTACCGGTCGCGATGTTTTTTAGCCCACTCGCCGACGCGCTGGGCGCGGGCAATCGCGTGATGGTGAAGCCCAGTGAATTTACTCCGCGTACCTCTGCACTACTTGCTGAGCTCACCGCAAAATACTTCGACGCCAACGAAATCAGCGTATGTACCGGCGATGCTGCAACGGGTGCAGCGTTTAGCGCGCTACCGTTCGACCACCTGATCTTTACTGGTGGTACTGGCATTGGCCGGCACGTGATGCGCGCGGCTGCTGACAATCTTACGCCCGTCACCCTGGAACTTGGCGGCAAATCGCCGGTAATCGTCAGCAGGTCGACTGACATTGAGCGCACCGCCGATTCAATCATTTCCGGCAAGGCGATGAATGCCGGCCAACTTTGCATTTCACCCGACTACGCGTTTGTGCCGGAAGAATCGCTGGAAGCGTTCATCAGTCAATGCCAAACAACCATCCAGGAGCAGTTTCCAAGCGTTATCGACAATCCGGATTTTGTATCGCTAATAAACGAGCGGCACTACGATCGCATTAATGGCTATTTGGACGATGCCAAAGCCAAAGGCGCTCGCATCGAAATGCTAATGCCCGCTGGTGAAACCTTTGCGGACCGCAGTTTGCACCGTATGCCAATTCACCTGGTGGTTAACCCTTCCGACGATATGCTGGTGATGCAGGAAGAAATTTTCGGGCCCATCCTGAATATTAAAACCTACAAGAATATTGACGATTGCATTAACTATATTGGCGATCGGCCGCACCCGCTAGCCTTGTACTACTACGGCAGTGACAACAGCGAGAAAGACCATGTGCTGGCGCAAACCACCGCCGGCGGCGTATCGATTAACGATACGATGATGCACTTCGCCTGCGATGACCTTCCGTTCGGCGGCATTGGCGCCAGCGGCATGGGCCACTACCATGGTTTTGACGGCTACAAAACCTTTAGCCACGCAAAAGCTGTATTCCAGCAGTCCCGCGTCAATCTTGCCAAGCTGGCGGGCACGCTGCCACCATTCAGCGAAAAGCTCGATAAAATACTCGCCGCACAGATAAAAAAATAAGGAGAAAGTCTTTGTCGTTCACCGCACAGGACATCCAGGCAAAAATCCAGGAGCTGTTGGCCGATGGTTCGATGTTCGTTATGCAGGACATGGACATTAATGGCAAGCGATACCGGGGTTTTACCCACGCCGCACCCAATATGCTTGAAATGCTGCAGTTTGCGCGCGGCTACGGTGACAAACCCTTTATCGTTTTCGAAGACCAGCGATTAAGCTACGATGATTTTTACCAACGCGTCGACATACTGGCCTCGCAGCTGCAAAAAAATTACGGCGTGGTGAAGGGTGATCGCGTAGCCATTGCCATGCGCAACTGCCCGCAATGGGCGATTAGTTTTGTCGCCGGTGCGCTGTGCGGCGCGGTGATGGTGCCGCTCAACAGCTGGGGAAAAACCGACGAGCTAATGTACGGCATTCAAGACTGCGGCGCAAAAATTGTGGTCTGCGATATGGCCAGGCTTGCTTTGATTGAAGCAGAGCTTGATAAAACTGATTGTTGCTATCTTGCGGTAGAGCCGGATAACAGCGATAGCGCGCCTGGCGCAATTGGTGACAAAGTTTGTGCCTTCAATACCGTGCTCGCCGGCGGCCTGGTCGATGGCTTTGCGCAGCCCGCCGTAGCCTCGGATGATCCGGGCATGATTATGTACACCTCAGGTAGCACCGGCTTTCCGAAAGGTGCGGTGCATCACCAGGCTGCCATACCGCAAGCCATTATGGGTATGGCATTCCTGGGCGTAATGACGATGCAACTCGAAGGCGAGCGCAAATTACGTGGCGGTGCCGAACAGGAAACCCCGCTGCTAACGGTGCCGCTGTTCCACGGCACTGGGCTGGTGTCGGGCCTACTGATGCCGCTACAGTTCGGCCAGAAAGTGGTGATGATGTACAAGTGGGACACCGAAAAAGCGCTGCAGCTGGTTGAACGCGAAAAAATTACCGGCATCACCAGTGTTCCCGCTGTTATCCAGGGGCTTTTCTCGCACCCTAACTACGGTAAGTACGACACCAGTTCGCTGTTTCGCATTTCGATCGGCGGCGCTGCCACGCCCGAAGGGCTGCCTGAATTAATCCAGTCGAAAATTGGTGAAGCCAGCCGCTCTACCGGCTGGGGCATGACCGAAACCGTTGCGGTTGGCTCCACTATGAGCGGCGCTATTTATGATTTAAAACCACTGTCTGCCGGGGTTAAATCGCCGCTGGCCGAGCTACGCTTTTGCGACAGCGATGGCAACGTGCTGCCACCGGGCGACATTGGCGAGCTACAAATGCGCGGCATTACCGTGTGCACCGGCTACTGGAATCACCCGGATGCCACGGCGGAAATTTTTGACGGCGACTGGTTAAAGTCGGGCGACCTCGGCCGCATGGACGAAGACGGCTTCCTGCATATTACCGGGCGCATAAAGGAAATTGTTATTCGCGCGGGCGAAAATATTTACCCGGGCGAAATCGAAAACGCTGCCTATACGCTGGATGGCGTACAGGAAGCGGTTGTATTCGGTGTGCCCGACCCGGTGATGGGCGAAGAACTGGCGATGATCGTTTACGCGCGTGATGAGGATGGTGTTAGCGTTGACGGTTTGCGGGCGCATCTTGCCAATGGCCTGGCCGGCTTCAAGGTGCCCAAATACATTGAGCTGCGCAACCAGCCGTTACCGAAGAATATTACCAGCAAGCTGTTCAAACGCCAGATGCGCGAAGACTTTATTGCCACATTGCCGCGCTAAGCTAGCCAGCATAGCGAACATAACTAACAATAAAAAATTCTGTACAGCGAGCAGCATAATACTGTATATTTATACAGTATTCAATTTCTTGCTATCTGTCCTCGCCCTTCCCCGGCGCGCACACTGTTATGTCCTACGCCGAGCTGCATTGCCTGAGCAACTTTTCCTTCCTGCGCGGCGCCTCGCACCCCGAGGAGCTGGTTTCCGCTGCCTGTGAACTAGGCTATACCGCAATCGCCATTACCGATGAATGCTCACTGGCCGGCGTGGTGCGCGCGCATGTGCGCGCCAAACAACTGGAAGAGCAGGGTTTTGATATAAAAATTATTGTTGGCAGCGAGTTTGCGCTCCCTGATAACAGCACCCTGGTGGTGCTGGCACCCAACAAATCGGCTTACGAGTCGCTGTCGGCGTTTATCAGCCTGTGCCGCAGGCGCAGCGAGAAAGGTGAATACCAACTGTTGCTGCGTGACCTTGGCCTGCACCTGCAACACTGCCTGCTAATTTATTTGCCGGCACTGGCCAATGCTGAACACAAAGCTATGCAAGGCAACGATAAAAACAGCGTGACACAAGCCCGCCACCAAACGCAGCAACTATTAGCCAGCCATCAAAATATTTGGGTGGGCTACCAACGCGGTTATTCCAGTGAAGACGAACAACGCTACCAACTGGCCTACCAAACTGCCACTTTGCTTAACTGCCCGATGGTCGCCTGTGGTAACGTGCACATGCACAGCGCCAGCCGACTACCACTACAACACACGCTCACCGCCATTCGCCACAATACCCCGGTGCAACAGCTAGGCACGCAATTGGCCAGCAACGCCGAATGCTATTTAAGGTCGCTGCCGAAATTGGCCAAACTCTACCCCGAGCCGTTGCTGCGCGAAACACTCAACATTGCCGACCGCTGCCACTTTTCGCTGGATGAGTTGCGCTACCAGTACCCGCAGGAAGTCGTTCCACCCGGTCTTAAGCCCTATCAATACCTGCGCGAGCTGGTTATGCAAGGCGCCGCGCGGCGTTGGCCCGCTGCCGTACCGGCTTCGATAAAAAAACAAATCGATAAAGAGCTCGCCTTAATCAAAAACCTGCACTACGAATATTATTTTCTTACCGTGCACGACATTGTCGACTTCGCACGCCAGCGCAATATTTTGTGCCAGGGGCGCGGCTCGGCGGCCAACTCGGTAGTCTGTTACTGCCTGTTCATTACCGAGGTCGACCCCTCCCGCGTGGCGGTGCTATTCGAGCGCTTTATTTCCAAAGAGCGCGACGAGCCGCCGGACATCGACGTGGATTTCGAGCACGAGCGCCGCGAAGAAGTGATTCAGTACATTTATAAAAAATACAGCCGCGAACGTGCAGCGCTGGCGGCAACCGTTATTTCCTATCGCAGCCGCAGCGCAATCCGTGATGTGGGCAAGGCGCTGGGCTTTAACAGCGAGCTCACCGAAAAACTGTCGCGCTCATTGGGTTGGTGGCACAAACCGGCCGAACTGGAGCAGCAGCTATGCAAGGCCGGGCTGGATATCGATGTGAATCACCCTAGCCTGGATACCGCATACGAGCACGGCCAAACGCACGACAACCGCGCCTCGTTAGCCACGCTTTTTATGCAGCTGGTAAAAGAGATTATGGGCTTTCCGCGGCATCTTTCGCAGCATGTGGGCGGCTTTATTATTAGCGACGGACCACTGAGCCGGCTGGTGCCGGTGGAAAATGCCAGCATGCCCGATCGCACGGTAATCCAGTGGGACAAAGACGACATTGAAGCGCTGGGTTTGCTAAAAGTAGACGTGCTGGGGCTGGGCATGCTTAGTGCGATTCGCAAGATGCTGGCGATGGCAAACAGCTATCCGGAACAGAACTATAAACAACAAGCCGTTGAAAAACAGCATACCAATTTTCAACAACCGCAGGCCGCTAAGTATCAAAACACCATCAGCATCGCCAGCATCCCCGAAGGAGACCAAGCCACCTACAACATGCTTTGCGCCGGTGACAGCGTTGGCGTTTTCCAGGTGGAATCACGCGCGCAGATGTCGATGCTGCCACGCCTCAAACCGCGCTGCTTTTACGACCTGGTTATCCAGGTAGCCATCGTCCGGCCCGGGCCAATCCAGGGCAACATGGTGCATCCGTTTTTACGTCGCCGTGAGCAAAAAGAAGCGGTCAGCTTTGAAAACGAGGCGGTGCGCGAAGTGCTGGCACGCACATTGGGCGTGCCGATATTCCAGGAGCAGGTGATTAAACTGGCGATGGTGGCCGCCGGCTTTAGCGGTGGCGAAGCCGACCAGCTGCGCCGCGCAATGGCCAGCTGGGGTAAAAACGGTAACCTGCTGCAGTTTCGGGAAAGGCTGCTCGAAGGCATGCTGGCGCGCAACTACAGTCCCGACTTTGCCGAACGCCTGTTCGAACAGATGAAAGGTTTTGGCAGTTACGGCTTCCCCGAATCGCACGCAGCCAGTTTTGCGCTGTTGGTGTACGTGTCCTCGTGGCTAAAGTGCCACTACCCCGCCGCGTTTTACACCGCGCTAATCAACAGCCAGCCCATGGGTTTTTACTCGCCATCGCAACTGGTGCAAGACGCGCGCCGCCACAACATCAACGTGTTGCCTATTGATGTGCAATACAGCAACTGGGATTGCAGCCTCGAATTTGGCGAGCACGAGAACAATACTGCCAAGCAAAAAAGTGCAAGCAACAAGCAGCCCGCTATTCGCCTTGGCCTGCGCAGTGTTAAAGGCCTGGCCGAGGAAGCCGGGCAAGGCATTGCCAATGCGCGCTGCAAACGCGCCTTCAGCAACCTCGCCGATATGGTGGAACGCGCCGGGCTCGACCAACACAACCGCCGTGCCTTGCTGCGCGCCAATGCCTGCGCTTCGCTTACCGGTCATCGTCACCAGGCACACTGGCAAAACCTGGCCATTGAAGCCACCCGGGTTATGCAAAACACTGGCAGCGAAAGCTATACCAAAGAAGCTGCCGACAATGGCGCCGCGGCAACGCTCGATTCAATAAACGCCAGGCGCGCGCTTGACGACGGCATCGTACTATCGGCCCCCAGTGAAATGCAGGATATTCGTGCCGACTACGTTTACACCGGTCTCACTCTCCGCCGCCACCCCATGCAGGTGCTGCGCTCACAACAACCTTTCAATCGTTGCACGCGCTGCGTTGACCTGGCGCAGCTACCCCACAAGCGCTACGCCATGGTGGCGGGCATCGTTACCGGCAGGCAACGACCAGGCACAGCCTCTGGCGTTATCTTTCTGACGCTGGAAGACGAAACCGGCAATATCAATGTGGTGGTCTGGAAACAGCGGCAGGAACAGTTTCGGGAAGTACTACTAAAGAGCAAACTGCTGCTGGTGAAAGGTGTGCTGGAAAAAAAAGGTACGGTCATTCATGTGATTGCAGGACAATTGCAAGACCACAGCGATAAGCTACAGGGCTACCTGCTGCCCTCGAGGGATTTTCACTGAAATATAAATTGGAAAGCTAGGCGTCACCACCTCGATGGAAGGTTTTGTCAGGGTTGGGTACAGGTTTGCGACGCACAACGGTGCGATCGACGCAGTAATTGCGCTTCATCCACCATACGCCCATGTTCAGTCGATCGGATCGACGATCGACGCGGCGGCGACAGCCGCTCTCGGGGATAGCTTTGTCGTTAATTACACGACGGCGATCGTTTTTATCGCGTGGATCTTCAAATATGACGCCGTGGCGCTCACCATCGACACTGCGCAGTAGATTGGAACCCGGATTTTTGCCGCCTTTGCTCGCACGAGATGAGCCAGCCTGACGACTTGAGGCTTCTCGAGAGGAGTTGCGACTGGACATAATTCTAACGTTTCCCTAAAGCAGAAATGGGCTAAAAATCGAATGTAAATTGGCAGCCGTCGCTACAAAAAAGCTACAAAAAAGCACTGGAAAATACTGTTTTTCGAAGCCCGGCCACGGCGAGCGGGTACACGATCATTGTCAGCCTCGAGGCAGGCAAAGTCAAACCAACGCCTCGGCAAAAGGTGATTTAAAGCACAGTTGAGCCCCGCTAAGCCTTTGTTAATAATCGCAAAAAAAACTACCGATGCGTTAGTAAAAGAATATTAAATTTCAATCATTGCAAGATCCGGGTCCGTGCAGGAGGACCCGAATACTGCGCCAAGCCATCCGGGCCTGCAGAAAGCTCAATACGGCCCAGGCATACGTAGCGGCAGCTCGTACAGCGCCGACAGCGTCTCTTTCAGTTCAAGGATATGCTCAGACCAGTAGCGCTGCGTGTTAAACCATGTAAAAGCCCTCGGAAAAGCCGGGTCATCCCAGCGCCGGGCCAGCCAGGCGTTGTAGTGCAACAAGCGCAACGCACGCAGCGACTCCACCAGCGCCAGCTCGCGACCATCGAAGCGCGCAAACATGTCGTAGCCCTCCAAAATAGAAGCCAGCTGTATTTGCCGGTTATCCGTTTCGCCCGACAGCATCATCCACAAATCCTGGATGGCAGGGCCAGTTAGCGCGTCGTCGAAGTCAACGAAGTGCGGTCGATCGTCGCGCCATAATACGTTTCCCACATGACAATCGCCGTGCAGGCTGATATTCGTATAGCGGTCTAGCTCAACCTCATCCAGCAGAGCGAGAATATCGTGCGTTACCGCCTCATACGGTACACGCAGGTCGGCGCTGATAAAATCATTCTCAAGCAAATACGCAACGCTGTTATGCCCATAACCTTGCACAGTCAGTGCAATGCGATACTTGAACGGAAAGCCCTGCCCGGCCTGGTGAATGCGACCGATAAACTGGCCCAATTGTTCAAGGTGATCGAGATTATCAAGCTCTGGCGCACGGCCACCCTGCCTGGGGTAAAGCGTAAAGCGAAAACCCGCGTGCTCGTGCAAAGTGCGCTGGTCAACAACCATCGGCGCAACCACCGGAATATCCAACTCGTGCAAGTGCGCCGTGAATTGGTGCTCTTCCAGAATTTGCTCGTCGCTCCAACGGCCCGGCCGATAAAACTTGGCGATCAGTGGCGCACCCTCTTCCAGCCCCACCTGGTAAACGCGATTTTCGTAGCTGTTCAAGGCAAGGATGCGCGCATCCGATAAGAAGCCGGCGCTTTCAACCGCGTCGATCACGGTATCAGGGGTTAATGCTTCATAGGGATGCGTCGTTACAGTTTCTGGACTCATGGCACAGCCTGCTTCGATTGGTTTTCAGCAAGCACGGTGTCAGCGGCAACTGTGTTGCGTTGCTGCCGCGCACTGGCAATATGCTGGCACAGTACGTTCACACCTTCGACCATGCGCAATGTGTGCCTGGATAACAAATCACCGTGCACAAAATAAAGCTGCCGGTTGGCTACCGCAGTGATTGAAGGCCAGCGCAGCCAGTTGTCCAGCGTTTGCGGGCGCGCAGCACTTGAGGCACTGGCGACAATAACCTCCGGATTAGCGGCAAGCACCGCTTCGAGGCTAATCTTCGGCGCCAGCACATGGGCATCCGCGAAAATGTTCTGGCCACCACAAAGCTCTATGGCCTGGTTAACCAAATGCTCTTTATTCAGCGTTTGCAACGGCTCGTGCCAAATCTCGTACAACACTTTCACTGGCTGTGGGCTAGCATGTTTGTACTCTCTCGCGAGCTGTTGCAGCGGTTGGTGCAAGCGACGCTCGAGTCTGTCGAGCGGTGGCTCAAGCCGGGCAAGCGTTGCAAAGTCGGTAATTGAACGCGCAATATCGTTAAAGCTGCGCGGGTCATCGGCGTATACCGGCACTCCGAGTGCCTCAAGCTGTTGCAGTAAGCCACTAAAGCCCTGATAGCCGGCCGCCCAGCCGATCACCAGGTCGGGGTTATATTGCAAGATTGCTTCGCGACTAAAATGACTGATACCGCCAATGCGAGGAATAGCTTTTGCTGTGGCCGGGAAATCCGCAAAGTTAACAGTTGCAACAATGCGCTCGCCAAGCCCTGCGCTAAACAGGTTTTCTACAATGTGTGGTGACAGCGCAACGATTCGCTGGGCAGCTGCATCGAGCCACACCTGCCTGCCTAAATAGTCGGTAACCATAATTCGCGACGATCCATTGCCATGTTCAGCAGCATCGCGATTAACTGTTGTTGCCTGCTGGCCGCTGCGCAGTAACCAAAGCATGCCTGCGCCAAGCAAAAAAGCAAACAAACCGGCAAGCAATAGTGGCTGCGTTCGGCGCTTATGCAACACAAGCTTCATTGACAAGCCCCGTGTAAACACGTAGCTGCTAGCAATAATTTCATGCGAGCATCGCCCTGCCGCTATCCGGGTGCTGCATTAGCCTGGCATCTATATCGAATACCGCGTTTAGAATATGCGCCTGCATAAAGTTGGCCACGTCTCCATCGCTGTGCAGCTTGCCGTTGAGTAAGGCCAACACTCGCGTGCTGTACTGCGTGGCCAGGTTGATGTCGTGCATAACTTGCAAAACTGCGACGTTGTGTTCTGCAATGCCGGCTATAGCGGCAGCTACTTGTTGCTGGTGTTTGTAGTCCAGCGCGTTCATGGGCTCATCGAGCAATAACAAGCGCGCATCTGCAGCTTCACCCGGTGCCGCCAACTGTGCGAAAACACGCGCCAGGTGCACACGTTGTCGCTCGCCACCCGACAGCTCGGTATAAATGCGGCCCAATAAATGCCGCACGTCAAACTGTTCGGCACAGTGCTCGACAATTTTATTATCATTTACTGCACCCGTGTCGTGAGGCGCCCTGCCCAGTGCGATAACCTCGCGCACCAGGAATGGAAAACCCAGGGTGTTTTGTTGCGCTAACACCGCCATGCGCAGCGCGCGCTGCCGCGGCAAAAGCGCATGCAGCGGATGGCCATAAAAAGTAATTTCACCGCTAATTTCATGCTTGCGCATGAAATCACCGGCAATCGCGCGCAATAGCGTGGTTTTACCAGCGCCATTGGCGCCCACTACGCTGGCTATTTCCCCCGCCTGCAGCTTGAATGACGCCTGTGCCACGCGCAAAGCGCCGCCGAGCTCCACAGCAACGTTATCCAGGCTTAGTAGCACTTCATTATCCATCCGCTAAAAACCGTATTGGCCGCGCTGGCGAAGCAACGAAATGAAAAACGGCGCGCCAAGCATGGCGGTAAGTACGCCTACCGGCAGCTCCGCCGGCGCAATGACACTGCGCGCCAGGGCATCGGCCAATACGAGTAACGTCGCTCCCACAAGTGCGCACAGTGGCAACAGCTGGCGGTGATCGGGGCCTACCAGCAAACGCACAATATGCGGCACAACCAGGCCAATAAAAGCGATAGCGCCGGCCAATGCCACCGAAATACCAGTCGCCAAAGCAACCAACAGTACCAGTGCCCATTTTAGCTTTTCAACGTTTACACCCAGGTGACGCGCCTCGGACTCACCCAACAGCATCAGGTTTAACGCACGACTGTAATACGGCAGTGCAAACAACATCAAAGCCAGGCAACTAGCAGCTATTATCACACCGGTATAACTCGCGCCTTCCAGCCCACCCATGCGCCAGATGCTAATACGGCGCAGCATTGTGTTGTCGGCAAAAAACTCCAGCAAGCTGCCAAAACTACCCGCCAATGCGGTTAATGCGATGCCGGCCAACAGCATGGTAGAAACAGAAGTGCCATTGGCATCGGTAGCCAACCGGTAAACTAACCACGCCGCCACGAGCCCACCCGCAAAAGCACCCAGTGACACAAGCGGCAGGGTTGCTAGCACGTGCTGTGCTGTATCGTTACCGGCATTGAATGTAAGGCCAGTTGCATCACCCAACACTATTACTGCGCTGGCACCAGCGATGCTGCCGGCCGTCACACCAATCAACGAAGGATCCGCTAACGGGTTGCGAAACAAGCCCTGCATAATGGCGCCGCCCAGTGCCAATAGCGCGCCAACACAAGCGGCAAGTAACACGCGCGGTAAGCGCAGTTGCCAAACAATAACCTCGGCAAGTTTTATATCGCCAGCGTGAGTGACAATTTCGGATGCGCCGAGCGGCGCGCTTGCGGTTGTGCCCGGCGCAAACAGCGCAGCTTTAATTTGCCCCAAGCCTAACGACACCGCGCCGGTTGAGATTGCCCATAACAAGGCGAATAGCAGTGCCGCGCTGCCGATTGCGGCTAATGCGGTGGATGACAGCGGCCTTGCGCGCGACATCACTAGTAATCGACACCTTTGCGGGCGGCAATGCCCTGTGCGTAGGCATGCTTGATATCTTTTACCTCAGATACCGTATCCATCACTTCCTGCAAGCGTGCGCCACCGCCGCGACCGGTAACCACAACGCTTTGCTCGCCAGGCCGGTTTTGCAATGCGGCGATAACATCGTCTTCGGGTAAATAATTGTAAGCAAGCATATAGGTGAGCTCGTCGAGCACGACCAAATGGTAGCTGGAGTCTTCCAGCATCGGTTTGGCAACCGCCCAGGTTTTTTTGGCCGCTTCAATATCAGCGCTGCGATCTTGTGTGTCCCATGTGAAGCCGGTGCCCATCTGGTAAAAGTCCACCTGCGGGCAATGCTGCCGAAGATAAATTTCTTCGCCAGAAAGCTGCTCGCCTTTAATAAACTGCACTACGCCTACCTTATATTCGTAACCAAGCGCGCGCATCACCATGCCAAAAGCCGAACTGGATTTGCCTTTGCCCTCGCCGGTCAGCAAAATGCCTACGCCACGCTCAACCGTGGCCGCCGCAATGCCTGCGTCTACGTTGGCTTTTTGTTTCTGCATGGCCTTTTTGTGTTTTTCGTTTTTGCGCTCGTCGTTCACGTTATTTCGCCCTTGCTGGCTAACTGTCCTCGAATAAAAAGCGGCCAGAGCATATCATATGCTCCCATTGTCCTCTGGCGTACCCTGCCCGCTTTGTAGCAATGTTTGTATGTCCGATAGCACCGAAATTAGTCTTTCGTTCCAAAATGCCAGCCTGTACAAACACGGCGGCGACCACGTTGCGCATAGCGACCTGGAAGAAATCCTTACCATCCCTAACTGGCAACTCCATGCAGGCCAGGCCTGGGGCCTGATCGGCGGCACCGAGCAGCAGCGCTCGAGATTGCTCGATGCCTTATGCGAAAAAATTCGTGCCCAACGGCCCTGCGCTTCGCTTGCGGAAGTCTCTATGGCCGAGCAGGAACGCCTGATTAGCGCCGAAAAGTTGCGCAACCAGAGCGGCGTCGCCGACGAGGTGTACACCGGCACGCCGGTACTCGAAATGCTTGCAACACAAAAACAGGACGCACGCTTCGCTGCGTTTGTTAAACAACTGGGCTTTGACACCTGCCTTGAAAAAAACTTTCGCGATCTCTCCTCGGGCGAAACACGGCGACTGCTATTGCTGCGGGCGCTACTTGGCAATGCCGAAATCGTGGTGCTGCATGACCCGCTGGAAGGCCTGGATCGCGAAACCCGGCCGCTAGCGCTGGCGTTGCTGGAACAAGGGTTGCAACCGGCCATTGCTACTTCCTCTGAACCGACAAATACCGCGAGTTCGCACAACCGCGTAAAGGCCGCGCCCAATCTGGTTGTTTTCGCCGCGTCGCGCGCTGAACAGTTACCCGCGCATTGCACGCACCTGGCCACGATTGAAAATGGTGGGCTTGCACAAATAACACTTGATAACAAAAATTCCCTTGCGCATGCACTGGCCCGCTGGCAAGCGGCGCAGCGCGTCGACGCCTTTGTTGTGCCCGCACTACCTGCTGATCATCCTTTTCACCAGCAGCAACTTGCCGACCCCGCCGCCGCGCTGGTAACAATGAAAAATGTTTGCGTGCACTATGCATCAACAGACACAACTATTATCGACAAGTTGAACTGGGCCGTTATGCCAGGCCAGCACTGGCGCATTGCGGGTGTAAACGGTAGTGGCAAAACTACAGTGCTTAAGCTCATTACTGGCGACCATCCGCAGGTGTACAACAACGACATTAGTGTTTGCGGTTTCCAACGCGGCAGCGGCGAAAGTGTATGGCAAATTAAACGCCATATCGGCTACATGGGAGGCGATATGCTGTGGAATTACCGCGGCACCTCGCACGCTGGTAAAGCGCTCGACGTAGTTATCTCCGGCCTCTATGACAGCATTGGTTTATATACGACACCCAACGCCGCCGACCGCAGCGCCGCCGAGCAGTGGCTGGCGCTTATTGGTATTCGCAGTACACGCCAACGCTTTCGCCAGTTGGGTATGGCTGAACAACGCCTGGTGCTGATTGCCAGGGCCATGATCAAACGCCCTGCGCTATTAATTCTGGACGAGCCATTGCAAGGCCTGGATGGCCCCGATCGCCAACGCGTGCTGGCCATCATCGAAGCGCTGGTGCGAGCAAATGCCGTTACCTTGCTGTACGTGTCGCATCACGATGATGAGCAAGTTGCCGGCATCGACAACACGCTGGCGCTCTAGCTTCTAATACATACTACCGTTGATTACTTGCCTTTTGGTAAAAGTAATCAGGGCGCGTATTCAATAAACACCGATGCGGTTTGACCCTCGGTGCGAAATTCCTGGAAACCTTTAACGAGCGTGTAGTTATTGCCAAACACATTGCGCACTATGGTACCCAGGCGAATTTCATTACTAGCGTGCCAAACAAGCCGCGCGTCCAGCAGGTTGTAGCCGGCAAGCTCACCACCGGTATCTACGCGGTTACCATCGGCATTCCAGCCAAGCCCCCATTCAACATCGGCAATTGCACCGCTAACATCCAGCAGCGCAGAAACGCGCGGTCGACGCAATAATCGCTCGCCCGTATTCGTATCTTCCGCATGGATGTAACTTACGCCGAAGCGCACATCAACCGCGTGCAAACCAAACTGCACACCCATATCCGCGCCATGAATGCGCGCCTTGTCGATATTGGCCGTACTCGTCGCGGTAGTAGTGATAAGGTCGTCAATCTCGGTGTAATGCACGGAGGCATAACCGCTGAGCGCAGAGCCATCGTGTTTAAGCAGTAATTCTACTGTTTCTGCAGATTCTGGCTCCAGATCGGGGTTGCCTTCAAATGTGAACCCGAACCCGAAATCGGTAAATGGAAAATACAGCTCGTTAAAAGTTGGCGCCTTGAACGAGGTACCATAAGACAACGATGCCACTAACTTGTCGCCCAGTTTGACACCCAACGCAACATTGCTCGTGGTTTCCTCACCAAAGGCCTGATTGTCGTCGTGTCGTGCCGCCAACTGGACATTCATGGCACCGTAATCTGCGAGGTACTGTAAGAATAGCGCGTAGTTTTCACGCCTATCTTCCACGAAATTAGCGCTGCTATCCACCTTATCAATGTAGTAGTCCACGCCGCCAGCAATTTCCTGCCCCTCAGCAAGCGCAGAATTTAATTGCAGCTTTGCGCTATTGCGACGGGTTTTAAAATTAGAATCATTGGCGCCGCGGCTACGCTGGTCATCAACGCTATGCCCAAGCAACAGGTCGAGTGCCAATGCATCGCCGAGCGAATGCTGATAGCGCAGATTGCCAACACCAACACGAACGTTGCTGAAATCCTGCGCCGACCCCGAGCCGGAATCAAATTCGCTACGCGCATTCGACCCTATCCAGCCAGCGGAAAGCGTGGCTGGCTTGGCGGCATCGCCAAACCGGTAGCCACCGTTCAACGCATAATTTTTCTCGCGATAGCCGTCGCGATCAAGGTCGGCACCAACGCCGCCCACCGTTCTGTCGATACCGTTTGACTCTTCATAACCCGCTGCAGCGCGATAGAAAAAATTATTTTTACCGCCACGAATATTGGCTTCTCCCTTGCGGCTATCGTGCGATCCATAACTTGCGCGCAAACCCGGCGTTGCGACTCCACTCTGGCCTTGTTTGGTAAATACCTGTATCACGCCGCCGAGTGCATCGGCGCCATAGAGTGCGCTACGCGGGCCGCGCACAATTTCTATGCGCTCGATATGCGCAAGCGGAATGGATTGCAACGCAGTTGAGCCCGAAGATGCATCTGCAATGCGCACGCCATCTACCAGGTAGAGCACATGATCCGACTCGGTGCCACGCACGCGCAACGCGCTGAGCGAGCCACGCCCGCCATTGTCGACAAAGTCCAGCCCAATAACCTGGCGCAGAACATCGGGCAGATCCTTCGCTTGCAACGCGCTAATCTCATGTTCATCGAACACACTATCGGCCGCCAGGCTTTCAAGATAACTCACTGGCGTTAAAGTCGCGGTGACTAATACCTCTTGATACTTTGGCGAGGCAAATACCGCACAGCAAAAAAATAAAGAGCCCGGTAGCGCGAGCGCCGTTTGCACAGCTGTGCGCGAACTAGTGCATTGAACAATTGACATCGATAAACCCCTTGCAGCATAAATCGAGCAAGCGGTGCGGGAGAGGAATCCAGGAACAGAAATGGGCGCGGGCGCGCGACAAGCTGCTCAAGATGGCAGCCCTCCGCACCATCATTGCGTAGCTGTGCGAGGCTGGTATCGGGCTTGCGGTGAAAACCGCCTACCGTTGCGGGGGCAGCGCCGGAGTTACCCTGTATTTACCAGGATGCACCGGTCTTCCCATTTAGCCGCTGCGCAAAAACAGCGGCACCTGTCACAGTGGCCTGCAATGTAGGGAGCGACGGGACTTAAGTCAAGCACGCTCGGCAGCGTGCCAGCACTTTCAGGCATTTTGCTGGTTAAAAATTCATAAAATCCGGCGTATTGAAGGTCCAGCTTTTTTCTTCAACGCGCTTTCGAATACGCCAGCCGGCATCGGTACGCACATACTCATCTACGTACCAAAGCCCGAGCATGTAGGTGACGTTGTCGCTCTCACCCAAGTCCATTTCCTGCGGATTCAGGCACATGATACGCCCGGTAGCTGTATCGCCATCAAGCTTGATTTGCATATTGGCGTTCAAGTGTTGCGAATGCGGAAATATCGCCAGTGCCTCTTTGAGGAAGCTAATGATTTCCTCGCGATTACCCACAGCACCGCCGAAGCAGCTGTAATCGATATGCGCATCTTCCGAAAAGATATTGCGCAGTTCGTCAAAGTTTTTTTGATCGATAGTATCGGCGTAGTGCCAGCAAAGATCCTGGATTTCCATGCGATCGGAAATTTCTTGTAGCGAAAGCGTCATGCTGCTGCCTCGTCAATTGGGTGGGAT
Organism: Pseudomonadales bacterium; assembly: GCA_013043705.1. Classification (GTDB taxonomy): domain Bacteria; phylum Pseudomonadota; class Gammaproteobacteria; order Pseudomonadales; family UBA7434; genus UBA7434. Next base: position 5,392 of record JABDNS010000083.1, on the reverse strand, counting down.
ATGCTGTGGTCGTTTTCGCACGGGTCTGATAATCTGCGCCGCTTTCTCCCAGCAATTCGCATAGTAAATGATAACAACGGCAGACAAAACCACAGCCAGCGACACTAGCCATACACCCATGATGCGCCAGTACCTGAAAGTTAAGGCGCAGCATCCCAACGAGCTGGTTTTCTATCGCATGGGCGACTTTTACGAGTTGTTCTACGACGACGCCAAAAAAGCCGCCGCGCTGCTAGATATTACTTTAACTGCGCGCGGCAAGTCTGCGGGCAAACCCATTCCCATGGCTGGCGTGCCCTTTCATGCCGCCGAAGGCTACCTGGCCAAATGTGTAGCGGCGGGGCTATCGGTGGCCATATGCGAACAGGTCGGCGACCCGGCCACCGGCAAGGGGCCGGTTGAGCGCAAAGTCATGCGGGTGGTTACACCCGGCACAGTTAGCGACGAGGCGCTGCTGGATGCTCGCCAGCAACCGCTGCTGCTGGCCATTCATGTTGAAGGCACCCGCTACGGGCTCGCCTGGCTGGCGATGGCCAGCGGTGAATTTACCATATCGGAAGCCAGCGGTATCGATGAGCTGCACGATGTGCTGGCGCCGCTGGAAATTGCCGAGCTACTGCACGCCGACAATACCTGCTTGCCTGATGCCATTACCGGCAACAAGCCAATACGCGAATGCGCCGCGCTCGAATTTGCAAGCGACAGCGCCAACAGCGCGCTCGCGGACCACTTCAATTGCGCCGGTGCTGATGCGCTGGGCCTGGCAGCCTACCCGCTGGCCGCGTGTGCCGCGGGTGCGCTATTGCGGTACGCCAACGCGACGCAATCGGGTGGTTTGCAGCATTTGCGCTCAATCAACATTGATCATCGCAGCGACTACCTGTTGGTAGACGCGGCCAGCCGGCGCAACCTCGAGCTCGACGTCAACATGTCCGGCGGCACCCGCAATAGCCTGTTCGGGGTTATCGACACCGCCATCACGCCGATGGGTAGCCGCTTGTTGAAACGCTGGCTGGCAAGGCCGCTGGCTGACACCCGGGCCATACAGCAACGACAGCGTGCTATTGCCGCTTTGTTAAACGACTATCGTTTCGAACCGCTGCGCGAAGCATTTGCGCCAGTAGGCGATATGGAACGCATACTCACGCGCGTTAGCTTGCGCTCTGCGCGCCCCCGCGATCTTACCCGGCTGGCTGAATCGCTGGCGTCACTCGCCGCAATTAATGCAGCGATGCAAACTATTGCAAACGGCGAAGAAATAAATGCTAACAGCAAGCGCAGCAACAATGTGCTGCTGGGCAAAGTGCAAGAGTTTCCCGACCTGGCCGCGCTACTGGCGCGCGCTTTAAAAGAAAATCCGCCCGCAACGATTCGCGATGGCGGCATGATTGCCGACGCTTACGATAGCGAACTCGACGAGTTGCGCGCACTGGGTAACGATGCCAGCGATTTCTTGCTTGCACTTGAAAAAGAAGAGCGCGAAAAAACTGGCCTAAGCACATTAAAAGTTGGCTACAACCGCGTGCATGGTTACTACATCGAAATTTCGCGCGCGCAATCGGATGGGGCTCCCGATACCTACCAGCGCCGGCAAACCCTGAAAAACGCCGAGCGCTTTATAACACCGGAGCTTAAAGCCTTTGAAGACAAGGCGCTGAGCGCCAAGAGCAAGGCGCTGGCGCGCGAAAAAATGCTATACGAGGTATTACTTGACACGCTGGCCGAACAGTTAGCCGAACTTGGCGAATGTGCCGCAACACTGGCCAGCCACGATGCACTGGCGGCGCTGGCCGAGCGCGCCGACAAACTGCAGTGGCGCGAACCGAAAATGGAAAAGCGCCCCGGTATTGTTATTCGCCAGGGTCGCCACCCCATCGTTGAACAGGTTTTGCAAGAACCCTTCATTCCCAACGATGTGCAGCTCGACAATGAAACCCGCATGCTGGTAATTACCGGCCCGAACATGGGTGGCAAATCGACCTACATGCGCCAGGTTGCGCTGCTGGTAATCCTTGCACACATGGGCAGTTACGTGCCGGCCGAGTCGATGACGCTTGGCCCCATTGATCGGGTGTTCACCCGCATTGGCTCTTCCGACGACCTGGCCGGCGGCCGCTCAACTTTTATGGTCGAGATGTCAGAAGCTGCCAACATATTGCACCATGCCTCCGAAAATTCGCTGGTGTTAATGGATGAGATCGGTCGCGGTACCAGCACATTTGATGGGCTTGCACTGGCCTGGGCTTGCGCCGATCACCTTGCACAGCAGTCGCGCGCGTTTTGTTTGTTCGCTACGCATTATTTTGAATTAACCGCCCTGCCCGAAACGCATGCCAGCATTGCCAATGTACACCTGGACGCTACCGAGTTTGGCGATGACATCGTTTTTATGCACGCGGTAAAACCCGGCCCGGCCAGCCAGAGTTACGGCATCCAGGTAGCGAAGCTTGCGGGGCTACCGCGCCTGGCGATTGACGCGGCACGCAACAAGCTTGAACAGCTGGAGTACGGTGGCAGTACCCGACCCAGCGCCGCACGAGCTGATTCGGGACAAGCGGATCTATTTCTCGCGCCAGATAATGCAATGGCCAATGCAGTCGACGCCATTGACCCCGACAACATGAGCCCGCGCGAGGCACTCGACGCCCTGTACCGACTGAAAGCGCTGCGCCAGCAATAAATTTCCGCGACAGTCGCAAGCTTGCGGCCAAACCTGGCTGAAACCAAAAATTCTCTCTTTCTGCGAGCCCCAATTTGCTGGAACCACGCCGTTTTGCGCCATTGCTCGCGCGTGATAGAATTTTGCGCCGCAGTATCAGGAGAGAGTATCTATGACGTTTGTTGTTGGCGAAAACTGTATCAAATGCAAGCACACCGATTGCGTAGAAGTTTGCCCCGTCGATTGTTTTTACGAGGGCCCGAATATTCTCGTTATCCACCCCGACGAGTGCATCGATTGTGCGCTGTGCGAACCGGAGTGTCCGGTAGATGCAATTTTCTCTGAAGACGAACTGCCCGAAGACCAACAGGTTTTTCTGGAATTAAATGCAGAACTGGCCGAAAAGTTCCCAAACATTACCGAGATGAAACCCGCGCCTGAAGACGCCGCAGAGTGGGACGGTGTACCCAACAAACTCGAAATGCTGGAGCGCTAAACCTCGGGGACAGTTTACTTTTAAGCTGCACGCAGCTTAAAAGTAAACTGTCCCCTTATTCTTTAGCGGCTAAACACTTCCTGGTTAGACAAACCTTCGCTGCGCATAACCTCTTTCAAACGACGCAGTGCTTCAACCTGGATTTGTCGCACGCGCTCTCGGGTTAGTCCGATTTCTGCGCCAACATTTTCCAGTGTTGCAGTTTCATGGCCGCGCAAACCAAAGCGGCGCACGATAACTTCGCGTTGTTTTTCCGAAAGATCATCCAGCCAGCGATTCACACTGTTGCGCAGGTTGCTATCTTGCAGTATTTCGGACGGATCCGACACGCGCGTGTCTGCAATCGTTTCAACAATGGTGCGATCGGATTCGTGTCCAATTGGCGCATCCAGCGATGTGACGCGCTCGTTTAACTTGAGCATGCGCTTCACGTCTGTAACCGGCTTGTCGAGCAAGTCGGCAATTTCATCCGCGCTGGGCTCATGGTCCAGCTTCTGGCTCAGCTCGCGCGCCGCGCGCAGGTAAACATTGAGTTCTTTCACTACGTGAATGGGCAAGCGAATGGTGCGCGTCTGGTTCATGATCGCGCGCTCGATGGTTTGCCTGATCCACCAGGTTGCGTAGGTTGAAAAGCGGAAGCCACGATCCGGGTCAAATTTTTCCACTGCGCGAATCAAGCCAAGGTTGCCCTCTTCAATGAGGTCGAGCAACGACAGCCCCCGGTTTAGATAGCGACGTGAAATTTTGACCACCAGGCGCAGGTTCGATTCAATCATGCGCTTGCGGCCAGCTTCGTCGCCCGACAACGCCAGACGTGCGTAGTGTTTTTCCTCATCGGCCGACAGCAGCGGCGAGAAACCGATTTCGTTGAGGTACATTTGCGTCGCGTCCAGCGACTTGGGAATTTTTTCCGAGGCTCTGCGGCGCTCATCCATCTCGCCGGCCAGCCCCTTGAATTCTGCCTCGAGCTTTGCCTCGTCTACCTTGTCATCGGCTGCGGACTTGCGCTTGGATGCTTTTTTGCTCGCAACTTGTTTCAGGTCGACATCTTGCTCGGCAGCACTCATCGATTTCTTCCTCATTTTGATTGTTTTTTGTACCAAATGTTCAGGGTATTCGACACAATGCGTAACGGCGGACGCTTAGGATAGTCCAGCCGCCGGATCCCTGCCTGTATCGACGTCATTTTTTAGCCCAACCCGCGCTGGCGCGGGAGTAGCGCCAGCGGATTTACTGGCACACCGCGCTTGCGTATCTCGAAATGCAAATGTTCATGGGTCGTGCCTGTGCGCCCCATCTTTGCAATCTTTTGACCCGCGATAACGCGGTCACCCTCGCGAACCAGCAATTGGCTATTGTGCGCGTAAGCACTCAGGTATTCTTCGCTGTGCTTAACGATGAGCAGCTTGCCGTAGGCCGGCAAGCCCGAACCCGCGTAAACCACCAACCCGTTTTGCGCGGCGTGCACCGGCTGCCCGCTACGACCGCCTATATCCAGACCCTTGTGGCCGCTGCCGCGTTTGAAACTGAATGATTCAACCAGTGAGCCCTTGGCAGGCCAGCGCCAATCGCCAGCCAGCACCGTGGGTAGCGGGGCTGCCGGCTTGGGCTTGCTGCGACTGGCCGGCCTGGATACACCTGGCTTCACCGAAGCGGCAACCGCCGCCGGCCTGGAAGTTCTGGTGGCGACTGGCGCGGGCCTGCGCTCGCGCAGTGCGGCAGCCAGGTCGAGACGCAGCGTTTGGCCGCGATAGATACGCGCGTTGTCTTGTAAACCGTTGGCGGCGGCGAGACGCTTGGCGTCCAGGTTATAGCGCCAGGCGATGGCGTAGAGGGTCTCGCCCTCGCTCACCCAGTGGCTATTGATCTTCTCGGTGGGCGGTTGGGTGCGCTCTACCACGGGTATTGGCGATCGATAGGCGCAGCCGGCTAGCGTTGATAGTACCAACAGCAGGCACAAACACAGCTTTGAGCCGAAAGATACGGCTGGACGGGGGCTGGGCTGTATACTCGCGGGCTGCTTCGCCATGCGATGTCACCGGGTTACGGTTTGCGCCTAAAAGAACCGGCGCGGTACCAAATGAAAATCAGGTGTAACTTGAGCACTCGCTGCTAATATAATGATTTTTAATGACCTTTAAATACTATCGTTGAAAAAATGTGCACTATTTCGCGTTATCATTCCGACCCGCTGCAGTCGTTTTGTAGCCGATATTGTCGAGAAACCAAGCAATGAC
>JABDNS010000077.1 GCA_013043705.1 Pseudomonadales bacterium | reverse complement strand
GCTATACGCATCGGAATATATTATTGCAAGAATTGAACGGCCAGCGGTTACCAGTGTAATTGCCGGCGCAACATTAACAAGCTACGTCGCTTTTAGTTTTTTTTGATAGTAAACACTGTTAGGGCAGGATATTGAAATGAAAAAATTTGGTTTAGTTGCATTGCTATTCGCGTTGGTGTTGGTGGGCTGTGGGGATGGCGGCGATCGTCAGGCCAAGTACCTTGAGCGGGCCAAGAAATACCTTGCCGAGGACAATCTCGACAAGGCGCGAATTGATGCTAGTAATGTCCTGCAGATTAACCCTAAAAACGCCGAGGCCAGGCTGGTGCTGGGCGATATACATGTGAAGAGCGGCGATATCCGCAAAGCCTATGGCATGTACCAGAGCGTGCTTGAAGAAGACGACAGTAATGTTGAGGCGCGTGTAGCCATTGTAAAACTCTATGCTTCGGTGCGCGCGTATAAAGAAGCGGTAGAGCACGCCGACAAGGTGTTGGCGGTTCAGCCCGAAAATGCTGAAATAATGGGTTACAAGTCGGTTGCGCTAGTTGGCCTGCAACAAAAAGAAGAATCTCGCTCGCTGGCGGAGAAAGCTTTGGCGCTGGATCCAGGCAACTCACCTGCGCTTGGCGTTATGACGCAAAGCCTGGTAGAAGAAGGTGATGCTTCGGCAGCGCTTGAAATGCTGAATAAAGGCCAGCAAGCTAATCCCGACGATGACCGCATTATCATGATGAAAATTGCCGTGCTGGAGAAGATGGATAACCAGTCGGGAGTTGAATCCGAGCTAAGCAAGCTGGTGGCGCGCCACCCTGAATCCAGTTCGCATTCGGTTACGCTTGCGCGTTATTACATTCGCGAGGGTCGCTTTGACGACGCCGAGCAAGAAGTACGTTCGTTTGCTGAAAAGAATCCGGATTCGGTAGAGGCGAAGCGCCGCGTAATATCCTATTTACAGCAACACAAGTCGCGCGAGGCCGCCATTGCGCAGGCCGAGGCCTATATTGAAAGCAATCCCGACCAAAGTGAATTCTATACCTCGCTGGCTCAGCTTTACCTGTTCGTGGGTGAAAAAGAAAAAGGCATGGAAATCTTGCGCACGGCTGTTGATCGCGACCCGAGAAGTGTGGGCGCCATTGAAGCAAGGAACCTGTTGGGCGCTATCCATTACAAAGATAAGAATATGGATAAAGCTAAACAGATGTTCGATGAAGTGCTGGAAATTGAACCGCAGAATGAAATTGCGCTGACTACGCGCGCCGGGCTGAGTCTTGCCGCCGGTGAAATCAACGATGGCATCGCCGATCTTCGCATCGTGCTGAAGAATAACCCGGCAAACAGCACCGCATTGCTGGCGTTGGCACAAGCCCAGGAAATTAGCGGTAGTGAAGGGCTAGCGCTGGATAACCTGAAAAAGTTAATTGCGCTTAAAGAGCCGGATGCGCAAACACTAACTACTGCAGCGCGCGTTGCGATAAAAACCAAGCAGTACAACGATGCTGAAAAGTTTATCAAGATGGCGCTGGAAAAGGATGCAGAAAATGCCAGGCTGGTAACCAATTTGATTCGCTTGCTGGCCATGAAAGAAGATTGGGATGCAGCGGAAACGTTTACCAAGCGACTCATCGATTCCGAAGATTCCAAGGCATTGGGTTACTTCCTGCAATCGGGGCTGGATTTACGACTGGATAAAACCGACGCTGCTATCGCTAATTTAAAGCGCTCGCTACAGCACAGGCCCGAGGCGGTAGAATCATTATCTTCGCTGGCAAAAGTACTGGCCGCAGAAAAGGGTAACGCCGCAGCTATGGCTTACATTTCACAGCACTGTGAAAAGTACCCTAAGCAGACACACTGCTTTTATATTTTGGGTACCCAATATGCGCAGGCCGAGAATTATGGCCAGGCCGAGAAACAACTCAAGCGCTCGCTTGAACTTAGTGACAAGTTGCTGCCCGCTTATCGCCAACTGGCCAAGGTCTACTACACCCAAGGCAAAAAGCCCCAGGTTGAGGCGTTGCTGAAGCAAGGTATCGATATTACCGACAATACTGCGCTGCGTTACGAATTGGCAGGCTTTTATTACGCAGAGAATGACTACAAAAGCGCGCGCGATACCTACCAGGCGATTCTTGAGCGCGACGAGAACGCATTGGCAGCGAAGAACAACCTGGCCATGATCTATGCCGAAAACCTGGTGTCCGATACCAGCCTTGGCAAAGCGCGCGCACTGATAGCCGACCTGCAAGACAGCGAAAATCCCGCTTTTCTGGATACCGTTGGCTGGGTAATGTACTTAGGCGGCGACTACGAACAAGCGGTGAACTACTTGCTGGCCGCGGTTGACAAAGTGGGCACATCGCCGTTATTGCAGTATCACCTTGGTATGGCGTATTTCAAATCGGGCGACAAAGACAATGCTCGCAAGCACTTGCAGTTGGCCACCACCGATGTCAGAGCGCCCTACACCGGTTACGAAGAAGCACAAGCAACTTTGGCGACTCTATCACGCTAAAAGGCACCGCATTGAAAACCGTACTCACTGTTTTTGGCACCCGGCCTGAGGCAATCAAGATGGCGCCGGTGGTCAGGGCGCTTGCCGACGATGCGCGCATTAACGCAAAGGTTTGTGTAACGGCGCAGCACCGGCAAATGCTCGACCAGGTGCTCGAGCTTTTTGCCATTAAACCGGATTATGATTTGGACATCATGCGCGCGAACCAGGATCTTTTTGATCTTACCGCGCGTATCCTCACTGGTATGCGCGATGTGCTCGCCACCGCCAAGCCCGACCTGGTATTGGTGCACGGCGATACCACAAGCTGTTTTGCGGTTGGTCTTGCGGCGTTTTATAGCGGCATTCCGCTTGGCCATGTCGAGGCAGGCCTGCGCACCGGCGATATGCGCGCGCCGTTTCCGGAAGAAGCAAATCGATCATTAGTCGCCAGGCTCTGCGATTGGCATTTTGCGCCCACCGCGTTGTCGCAAAGTAACCTTGTTGCCGAGGCAGTTGATCCGCAAAAAATTGTTGTAACCGGCAACACGGTTATCGACGCTCTGTTGTGGGTGCGCGGCCAGCTAGCAAACTATTCAAGCGAAGTCTGGCAGCAAGCACTCGGCGAGCGCGCTTACCAAAGGCTCACGGCAGACGATCGCAAGCTGGTGCTAATAACCGGGCATCGTCGCGAAAACTTTGGCCAGGGCTTTGTCGACCTGTGCAACGCAATAAAGACATTGGCGCAGGCGCACCCCGATTGGGAGTTTGTCTACCCGGTGCACCTGAACCCGAATGTGCAAAAGCCGGTGTTCGACATTTTGTCGGGGCTGGAAAATGTGTCGCTTATCGAGCCGCTCGACTACCTGCCGTTTACCTGGCTAATGAACCGCGCTTCGTTAATCCTTACTGATTCCGGTGGAATCCAGGAAGAGGCCCCCTCGTTGGGCAAGCCGGTGCTGGTAATGCGCGATGTTACCGAGCGCCCCGAGGCAGTAGAAGCTGGCACCGTGCGCCTGGTGGGCACCAACCCGCAGGCCATTGTGGCGAACGTTGAAGAGGTGATGCTCAACAGCGCGGTTTACTCGCGTATGTCTGAAGCCCACAACCCCTATGGCGACGGCCTGGCGGCGGGGCGTATCGTCGAGGCAATTTGCAGCGGCTAATGCGTTGAGCCCACTCCTTTTGTTTGCGAATAGCTTGCACTGTGCGAAAATGCATTTTTTTACAGTGCGAGTGGCCATTCTTGGATATTCGAAATTACATGCGCGACCTGGGTTCGCGTGCGCGTGCCGCTAGCGCGGTGGTCTCGGCCGCCGACACCGGGCAAAAGAATGCAGCGCTGCTTGCCATCGGCAAGCATATCCAGTCCTCACGCAGCGCCCTGCTGCAAGCCAACCAGCAAGATCTCGACAACGCCAGCAATAGCGGGCTCGACAGCGCCATGCTAGAGCGCTTGGCTTTGGGCGAGGCGCGTATCGACGCCATGCTCGAAGGGCTTGAACAGGTTGCTGCGCTTGCCGACCCGGTGGGTGAGATTAGCGGCTTGCGTTGTATGCCCTCGGGCATACAGGTGGGCAAGATGCGCGTGCCACTGGGTGTTATCGGCATCATTTATGAATCGCGCCCCAACGTGACTATTGACGCCGCCAGCTTGTGCCTGAAAGCCGGCAACGCGGCCATTTTGCGTGGCGGCTCCGAGGCCGCGCTCTCCAATGCGGCCATCGCGCGGGCGATAACGGCGGGGCTGGCTGACGCCGGCCTGCCAGCGCATGCGGTACAAGTGGTCGAAACCACCGATCGCGCCGCGGTGGGCGAGTTAATTACCATGCCCGAATATGTGGATGTGATTGTGCCGCGCGGCGGCAAGGGCTTGATTGAGCGCATTAGCCGCGATGCCAGCGTTACCGTTATCAAGCATCTCGATGGCAATTGCCATGTCTACATCGATGACGATGCCGAAGCACAAATGGCCATTGATATTGCGGTGAATGCCAAAACGCAGCGCTTTGGCACCTGCAATACGGCAGAATCGTTATTGCTTGCGCAAAGTCGCGCCGCCGAATTGTTACCGGCTATTGCCGAGCAAATGCACGAGCATAATGTAGCGCTGCGCGTGTGCGATAAAGCCGAAGCTGTCCTTGCGGCGGCGAACACGGCGTGCGCGCGCCAGGCTGCTACCGAAGACGATTGGTACGCTGAATACCTGGGCCCAATCTTAGCGGTTAAGGTGGTGAGCGATTTAAGCGCGGCCATTGCGCATATTGGTCAATACAGTTCCCGGCACACTGAAACCATTGTCACCAACAACCATGCCAACGCCATGCGCTTCCTGCGCGAAGTGGACTCCAGTTCGGTAATGATCAACGCTTCTACGCGCTTTGCCGATGGCTTCGAATACGGTCTGGGTGCAGAGATTGGTATCTCTACTGATAAAATACATGTGCGCGGGCCGGTCGGTCTGGAAGGCTTAACCTCGCAAAAATTTGTGGTGCTTGGTAGTGGCCAGCTGCGCAGTTAATTCAGCACCTAAGCTAACCGCCAACCTGGCAGCAAGCCTTTGCAGCGCATAGGCATACTGGGCGGCAGTTTCGACCCCGTGCATCGCGGGCATTTGGGCAGCGCCAAAGAATTACTCGCTGCGCTTGGCCTGGATAGATTGATGCTGGTTCCGGTTGCACAGCACGCATTTGGAAAGCAAGCTGCCGCATCGCCCGCGCAGCGGCTGGCAATGCTGGAACTTGCTACGGCTGATGTGCCCGGTTTGAGTGTCGATGATATTGAGTTGCAGCGTAGCGGCCCTTCTTACAGCATCGATACCGTTGCGCACTACCGCGATCTTTTCGGGCCAGGGGCCATACTGTGTTTTATTGTGGGCTCGGATGCGCTGCCCGATTTACCACGCTGGCATCGCTGGCAGGATTTTCCTGCGCTGACCAATTTTGTAGTGATGCAGCGCGCGGAAGACAATTTTGGCAACGCGCAAGCTAAACAAGCGCAAGCCAGTCGCGCGCAAAGCAGAGGCGCGGCGCCAAAAGCGCAGGATATTTGTGAAGGCTTTGAAGTGATAGAAAATAATTTTAACAAACCCTGTGGCCAGCTATTGCAACTTCAGCTCAGCCGCTTGCCTTTTTCGTCTACAACACTGCGTCGCTTATTGGGCAATGCGCCAAATAGGCTTGAAGGTGCACAATACGAACAACACGAACACGCAAAACAATACTTAAGCGACGCACTGCCACCAGCAGTGCTGGATTACATTAATCGTTATGGGCTTTATCAGTGAATCTTGAAAAAACAGTAGTCGGCGCGCTCGAAGATCTTAAGGCTCGCGATATCGTTGTGCTTAATGTAGGTGATATCAGCACCGTGGCCGAGACCATGGTGATTGCGAGCGGTACATCCAACCGGCACGTTAAGGCGCTGGCCGACAACGCGGCCTTCGAGGCAAAACAGCAGGGCCGCAAACCTATCGGTGTGGAAGGCGCAGACGTTGCCGAGTGGGTGCTGGTTGATTTTGGCGATTTGATTGTGCACGTGATGTTGCCGCACACTCGGGCGTTCTATGACCTTGAAAGCCTGTGGACGCTAAAGCCCAACGCGGAGCGTGCCAAGCAGGGAGACGAATCGGGCGTTGAGTAGACTTGTAAAGTAATCGCGCACTTAATATATGAAAATTAAAGTTATTGCGGTTGGCAAGAAGATGCCCGAGTGGGTGTATGGATGCTGCGATGACTACGCCCAGCGGCTAAGCGGCCAGGTAGCACTTACCTTTAAAGAAGTGGCTATGCAGCGGCGCGGTAAAAGCCTGTCGATTGAAGCGGCAAAAAAAATAGAAAGCGAGCGCCTGTTGCAGCAACTGGATGCAACAGATCATGTGGTTGCGTTGTGCGAGCGAGGCAAGCAGCTGGATACCAGGCAATTTTCCGGCGCCTTTACCCAGTGGCGAGAGCAGGGCAAAGACACTAGTATTTTAATTGGCGGGCCCGATGGCATCGATTTTAACGTGGCACACCCGGCCGGCAAGCAATGGCCAAACCAGCGTCTTTCATTGTCGGCACTTACTTTTCCCCACCCGCTGGTGCGCGTTATTTTGGCCGAACAGCTGTACCGCGCCTGGAGCCTTGCCTCCGGCCACCCTTATCATCGCGACTAAGTAAGCGGCTGCTGCCAATAAAACTATGAGCCCCAATGTTTAAGCGAATAGAGCTTCGAGATACTGCCTACGAGCGGCGTATTTTCCAGCAGCGCATGATTACGTCGCTGCTGATATTTTTTCTCGTCGCTGCCACGCTTATATTTCGCTACGTAAACTTGCAGGTATTCCAGCACGACAGGTTCGTTACCGAATCGAATCGCAACCGCATCCATACCTTGCCGGTAGCGCCGCGGCGCGGCCTGGTTTACGACCGCAACGGTAAGCTGTTGGCAGAAAACCAGCCCAGCTACAGTTTGGCGGTTACGGTTGAGCGCTCCGAGGACCTGGACGAGCTGCTGGTAGATTTACAGCAGTTGTTCGATATTGATTCGCGCAGCATCACCAAGTTCAGGCAGCGCTTAAGGCGGCGCACACCTTACCAGGCGGTGCCGCTGAAATTTCGGCTGGACGACGACGAAATCAGCCGCTTTGCGGTGAATAAATATCGGCTGGACGGCGTTGAAATTAAAGCGCAGCTAGTGCGGCACTACCCGATGGGTGAAGAACTCGGCCACGTTATTGGCTATGTGGGGCGTATCAACCAGCGCGAACAGGAAAAATTATTTGCCGATAACCAGCAACGGGTCAATTACGCCGCGACCGAACATATTGGCAAGACCGGGCTGGAGCATTTTTATGAACCCACGTTGCACGGCACGGTGGGCTCGCAGTATGTAGAAACCAATGCCCACGGCAGGGTGCTGCGCGTACTGCAACAGGTAAACCCGGTGCCAGGCCGCGATCTGAAGCTCTCACTCGACGCTGAACTACAATCGAATGTGCACCAGCTAATGCAAGGCAAGCGAGGTTCTGTTGTTGTGCTGGAAGTAAAAACAGGCGACGTATTGGCCATGGTCAGCACCCCGGCGTTCGACCCCAATCCTTTTGTTACCGGCATTAGTCGCGAAGCTTATGCGCTGTTACGCGACTCTATCGACTTGCCACTGTTTAACCGCTCGCTGCAGGGCCAGTACCCGCCGGGCTCTACGATTAAGCCGATTATCGCGCTGGCCGGTTTGCACCATAATGTGGTTACAGAGGCCACCACTATCAACGATCCCGGTTGGTACCAGCTGCCGAACGACCCGCGTTACCACCGCGACTGGAAGCGAGGCGGGCACGGCAGCCGGGTTGATTTATTTACCGCCATTGTTGAAAGTTGCGATACCTATTTCTACGACCTTGCCTTCAAGCTGGGCATAGACCGCATTCATTCCTTTGCCGCCGATTTTGGGCTGGGCGAAAAAACCGGTATTGATTCTTCCAGTGAGCGCTCCGGTTTGTTGCCCTCACGAGTCTGGAAACGGGCAACCCGGCAAAAGCCATGGTTTCCGGGTGAAACCCTGAACGTGGGCATTGGCCAGGGCTACATGCTGGCCACGCCGTTACAATTGGCCGCTGCCACCGCACAACTGGCCGCGAATGGCGTTTACCGGCCGCCGCGGTTTGCACGCGCATCCAATTACCTTATTGATCGCGATGTGCGGCGCGGCAATGAGGAGTACCTGCCCGCGCAGCTGGCTGAAGTAAAAAGCGAATACTGGCAAAGTATTCATCGCGCCATGCGCGCGGTAATGCACAGCCGCGATGGCACCGCTGCGGCAGCGGGCAGGGGCAGCAGCTACGAGATGGCGGGCAAGACCGGCACCGCGCAGGTTATTGGTATTGCGCAGGGCGAAGAGTACGATGAAGAGGCAATCGCCGAACGACAGCGCGACCATGCACTTTTTGTTGGCTTCGCGCCTTACCAATCGCCAAAAGTTGCGCTGGCGGTTATTGTTGAAAATGGCGGCAGCGGCAGTTCTGCGGCAGCGCCTATTGCCCGGCAGGTATTTGATTGGGTTATGCAGCATGATGAGGGTGAGCACAATGAGCCGGCGCCAGCAAAATCAGCGATGCCTGTTTACGCCAACGCAAGCACACCTGCTATCCGCGCAATGGCGCCCCAGCAAGCAATAGGCGGTTGATAGCATGCCATCCGAGTTTATGCGCAGTTTTCCTGGCGGCGCCAGTGAGTTGCAGCTGCGGCCAACCCTGTGGAACAAGTTGCGCATCGACTTGCCGCTGTTACTGTTACTACTGGCGATCTCAGCTTATGGCCTGGCGGTGCTGTATAGCGCCAGCGGGCAAAATAACGCAAGGCTGCTGCGCCAGTGCATTTATTTTGGCGTTGCGTTTGGCGGGCTGTTTTTTGTTGCGCAAATTCGGGTTAAGAGCATTTTGGCATTGTCGCCCTGGGTGTATGTAGCCGGGGTTGGTCTGCTGGCGATGTTGCCGTTGTGGGGTGTGGAAGTGAACGGCGCGCGGCGCTGGCTCGACCTGCCGGGCTTGCCGCGCTTCCAGCCTTCGGAGTTAATGAAGCTGGCGGTGCCGTTAACCGCGGCGGCGTATTTGTCCAGGGGCTTGCTGCCGCCGCGCGTAAGCGGTTTACTTGCCGCGCTGCTAATAATTGGTTTGCCATCGTTATTGGTGGTTATGCAACCCGACCTGGGTACCTCGCTTTTGATTGGCGTGTCGGGGCTGCTGGTAATTTGGTTGGCGGGCATCCAGTGGCGGCATATTGTGGCGGCCGGCGCGCTGCTGGCCGCTGCGGTGTGGCCGCTGTGGCAGTACGTGCTGCACGATTACCAGCGTCGGCGCATTCTTACCTTGTTCGACCCGGATAGCGACAGGCTGGGCGCGGGCTGGAATATCATCCAGTCGAAAACCGCGATTGGCTCGGGCGGGCTCACTGGCAAGGGCTGGCTGAACGGCACGCAATCGCAGCTCGACTTCTTACCCGAAAGCCACACCGACTTTATTATCGCCGTGCTAGCTGAAGAATTTGGCCTGCTTGGTGTGCTCACGCTGCTCATTCTTTACCTGTTGGTGGTAATGCGCGGGGCTTATATCAGCATTGGCGCAAAAGATGCTTTCGGGCGGCTGGTGGCGGGGAGTATTACCTTCACTTTTTTTGTCTATGTGGTTGTGAATGTGGCGATGGTCTCTGGCATGCTACCCGTGGTCGGCGTGCCGCTGCCGCTGGTAAGCTATGGGGGTACCTCGCTGGTTACGCTTTTGGCGGCGTTTGGCATATTGATGTCGATCCAGAGCGAGGCTAGCCCGCACCGTTAGGCAAGCGCGCAACGCATTGCAGCAAGTATTTTTCTTTTATTCGATTACCAGGGCACTAAAAAACCATGCGCAAGATTTTTATTTTATTTACCTCAGTGTTGCTTACGTCGATCAGTTCGCTGGGCATGGCGAACTACAGTGAGCATCCCAAAGCGGCCAAGCTTATTGAGCAGCTCACGTCCAGCCACGGTTTCAGCGAGGCGGAGGTGCGCAATATTCTGTCCAAGGCGCAAACCGAGCAACGCATTCTCGATAGCATGGCCAATGCTGCCGAGAAAACCAAAACCTGGACCGCCTACCGCAAGAGTTTCCTGGTGCCCACGCGGGTAAACGGCGGCGCTACCTTTCTACAAAAATACGCTGGCGAGCTTGCCGCGGCGGAGCAGCGCTATGGTGTGCCGCGCCAGGTAATCGCGGCCATTGTTGGCGTTGAAACCAACTACGGTGGTTACACCGGTAAAGCCAACGTGCTCAATGCGCTGGCAACGCTGGCGTTTGAACATCCGCGTCGCGGCAAATTTTTCCAAAGCGAGTTGCTTGAATTTATTTTGTTGTGCCGTGAGCAGGGCTGGGCGGCCAGCGAGCGCCTGGGTTCCTACGCCGGCGCCATGGGCATTAGCCAGTTTATGCCGAGTAATTACCGGCGGCTGGCGGTTGATGGCAACGGCGATGGCCGCATCGACCTGCACAACCCCGTGGACGCCATCCATAGCGTTGCCAACTATCTGGTGCACCACGGTTGGCAAGCGGGCGCGGTGGTTGCCACGCGCGCGTCGGTATCCCGCGATTTCGACGCCTCCGTGATAGGCAAAGGCTTGAAACCTAATTACAGTGTGGGCGAGCTAGCGCAGCGCGGTTATTTCAGCCAGCAAAGTGTGCAGCAAGATATGCGCGCGCGCGTGGTGCGCTTCAACGATGAAGACGGCGATGAATTCTGGTTGGGCTTTGATAATTTTTACAGCATCAGCCGCTACAACCCGCGCTCAAAATATGCCATGGCTGTTTATTTATTGAGCGAAGAAATTTTGCAAGCTTACGCGAAAAAGCAGTTATCAAGATTGCGCGCAGTGTCAATACCCTGAAGCCTGCAATCTATCAGTAATGCTGCCAATGCCGGGCCCGCCACGTTGGCTAAGCTTTATTGTGCGACTAACTATTTTGCGCTCGCAGGGGGCGAATCTTTTGAAACCTGGATACCTACAAAGCACCACACTGCTTGGCCGCACGGCGCGTTGGTCTCGCGGTTTGGCGTTGTGCGCGGTGCTGGTTTTAGCTGGCTGTAGTTTCTTTTCCGGATTGAAACACCCGGTTGCCGAGCGCGATCGCGCACCCCGCGTGAAGCTCGACGAAAAACGTATCGCCGATGCCGAGCCACGGGTTGAGCCGCGCAGCCGCGGTGGCAATCGCAGCGTTTACACCGTGTTCGGTAAATCCTATCGCGTGCTCGACGATGCGCAGGGTTTCCGCGAGCGTGGCCCGGCCTCCTGGTACGGTAAAAAATTCCACGGCAGGCTCACCGCCAATGGCGAGCGCTACGACATGTACCAAATGACAGCGGCGCACAAGCATTTGCCATTGCCCAGTTATGTGCGAGTTAAGAATATGGAAAACGGCCGCGAGATCATCGTCAGGGTGAACGACCGGGGCCCGTTCCATGGTGACCGCATCATCGATCTTTCCTACGCCGCGGCGACCAAGCTGGGCATGCTGCGTAAAGGCACGGCAAAGGTAGAAATTGAAGTTATCGACGCCAAGGCCTGGCAGCAAGCCAAGCGGCAAAAACAACGGGCGCCTGCATTCGCAGCGGCGCCTTCTATCGCGAAAGCCGCGAACCTAGGAAATGTAGCGAAAGCGCCTTCAACCAGCGTGGCGAATAGCGCGGTGAAACCGCTGCCGCAGCCGGCGATCCCGCGTCCAGCCCCACCAAGTGGTAAGACCATGCTGGCTGATGGCGCCAGGCACTACGTGCAGGTAGCGGCTTTCAGCCAGCTTGCGGCAGCGCAGGGCGTGCAAAACACGCTGTTAGAGCGCCTGAATGCCGGCGAACTGCCAGCCGCATCGGCCAATGTGGTGATTCACCCTGCCGATGAAGCAGCGCTGTATCGCGTTCGTATTGGCCCGCTCGCCAGCAGGCAGCAGGTCGATGCGCTTATCGCGCACCCATCGCTGGCCAGTTATATGCCCATGCACGGCGTGTCGGAATAGCCAGGCATACCTGGCGCGCCGCGCGCGGCGCGTAAAGCACGCGATTTTGCCGGTTTGTGTCAGGCGCCCTTGCCATTCTACGCACGCTGTAGAACAATTCCGCCTCGCTGCCAGGTGCAATACCCTGGTAGTTTCTACCTGCAGCGCAATGCATTAGATGCTGCGCTGCGCAACACTTTCGTTACCGTTAATGCCCGGCTAAGGCCATTCAATGTCGATCATTAATTTAGTTGATCAAGAGTCCCATGCCTGATTTTTCCCGTTACAAAATATGCTCATCTAACCGCGTTGCGTTGTTACTGCTGCTAGCGGCGTGCTTAATCGCGCTGGCAGGCGGCCACGCCCAGGCACAGGATAGTGGTGGCACTTCAGTGGCGCGTTTGGCGCTGCTGCCCGCGCCACCGCAATTGGCGGCCAGCAGTTACCTGCTGTTGGATGCGCACACCGGTAAAGTCATTGTGGAGCAGGGCGCCGACCAACAGTTGCCGCCGGCCAGCCT
Source organism: Pseudomonadales bacterium (assembly GCA_013043705.1). GTDB lineage: Bacteria > Pseudomonadota > Gammaproteobacteria > Pseudomonadales > UBA7434 > UBA7434. Next base: position 33,851 of record JABDNS010000077.1, on the reverse strand, counting down.
TACCAAAATTATGACCGCCTATATTGTTTCCAGTGAGCTTGAGAAAGGCAGCATCACGCACGACGATATGGTGCCCATTAGTGTTAAAGCCTGGAAAATGGGCGGCTCGCGGATGTTTGTTCGCGAGGGCACGCAGGTACGGCTGGAGGATTTGTTGCGCGGCGTTATCGTGCAGTCGGGCAACGATGCCAGTGTCGCGCTGGCCGAGTATATTGCCGGTGACGAGCAGGCTTTTGCCATGTTAATGAACCAGCAGGCGGCACTACTGGGCATGCGCTACAGCAATTTTTTGAACGCCACCGGTTGGCCCGCCGAAGGCCACTTGACCACCGCGCGTGACATGGCCGCATTGGCGCGCGCGCTGGTGCGCAATTTTCCAGCCCACTACAAAATTTACGCGGAAAAAGAATTTTCTTATAACGGTATTACCCAGGCCAACCGCAACGGTTTGCTATGGCGAGACCAGAGTGTAGACGGCATAAAAACAGGCCACACCGAAGAAGCGGGTTTTTGCCTGGTGGCATCGGCGAAGCGCGATGATATGCGCCTGGTATCGGTGGTGATGGGTGCGAAGAGCGCGCGCGCGCGCGAGCAGGAAACGCAAAAATTGCTGGCCTATGGCTTCCGCTATTACCAGACCCACACGCTGTATACCGCCGGCGAAGAAATTTCCAGCAGCAAAGTATGGGCCGGTAAAGCCAAGACCTTTCCACTGGTGCTCAGCGAAGATTTAAGCGTAACCATTCCACGCGGCCAGCGCGACGCGCTGCAAGCTAAAATTGCAGTCGACAAGGAAGTGGTTGCGCCGGTGGAAGAGGGCACGGTATACGGGCAACTCAACCTGGTGCTGGGCGGCGAGTTGATCGCACAGCGCGACCTGGTTGCGGGTGCGGGTGTAGAACAGGCGGGCTTCTTCGCCAGGCTTTGGGACCAGATTATTCTGTTCGTCCGTGGCATACTGGGCTTGTCCGATTGATTGGCGGGCGATGGTTTTCACAGGCAATGGTTCCCGGCAATGGCTTAAGCAAGTAGCGGTTTACCCAAGCGCTGGCTAGCGCTTAGCGCTTAAAAGAATATTTCACATGTCTAAACTCATTGGTATAGATGGCATCGAAAAGGGCGCAGGCTCTGGCGAGGCTGCGCCTAAAATCGAGTTTCCCTGCGATTACCCGATTAAAGTACTGGGCCGTAGCGGTGAAAACTTTACCGCCAATGTTACCGAAGTAGTGCGCGAACACGACCCGGGTTTCGACCCGGCTACTATCAGCCATCGCGATAGTCGGCACGGTGCATTCTGCGCCATTACCCTCACCATCCGCGCTACTGGCAGCGAACAGCTCGAAGCGCTGCACTTGTCTTTACGGCGTATCGATGCGGTGAAAATGGTACTGTAGTTATTCTAATCTGCAGGCTTGCCTGTGCTTTGCGTTTAAAAAGTTGCAAAGCCTATACGGCCACTCTGGATTCCTTCGCAACAGCGAGCATTTGCATTTGCACACTCCACGCGAACTAAGGGTTAATAATTTTCTGTCGGAGCCGGTGGCTTCGCTGGATTACGAGCCCGTGTGGCGGGCGATGCAGGCATTTACCCGCCAGCGCGCGCCAGGCACGCAAGACCAGTTATGGATACTGGAGCATGCGCCGGTTTATACCTTGGGCCAGGCGGCCGATGTAGCGCACCTTTTTAATAGCAATAATATTCCGGTGTTGCGCTGCGATCGCGGCGGGCAAGTTACCTATCATGGTCCGGGCCAGCTTATGTTTTATTTGCTGGCTGATCTGCGCGCGCTAGGTATTGGCGTGCGGACGTTGGTTGAAATGCTGGAGCAATCGGTAATCGAAGTTTTATCGAGCTTTGCATTAAGTGGTGAAGGCAATAGAGATGCGCCGGGCGTGTATGTTGGTGGCGCCAAAATCGCTGCGCTGGGTTTGCGTGTTAGTCGCGGCTGTTGCTATCACGGTTTGAGTTTTAACTACCAGTTGGATCTTGCCCCGTTTGCCGGCATCAACCCCTGCGGTTATGAAAACTTACCGGTCACTTGCCTGGCCGATTTACTGCAAGACGTGCAGCAGGCACTGCCATCCCGCTTGCAGCTGGCAGAGCGTATAACCGAGCGGCTGCAAAATAATCTTGGCTACGCGCGCGCATCGCAAACGCTTACCCAATGGCCGCCTGCAGCTGTGGCAACATGACACGGCTTATGGTTTGCCGCACATGAGTTTTTACCTGTTAGTTGGAATAAGTTTTTTTAGCGGCATCATTTTGCAGCGCGGCCATATTGATACGGCGCGATGGGTAGCTGTGCTGAACCACTACATCATTTTTTTGGCGTTGCCTGCGCTGATCTTGCTCAAAGTTCCCGGTATTGAATTAACCCCCGCTGCGTTGTTTCCGATGCTAGTGCCGTGGATGCTGGTTGCGCTGTCGTTCGCGCTTGCTTATAGCCTGGGTAAGTACCTGGGCTGGCCTGCCGAGATCGCGGGCGCCGTGGCGCTGCTAATGGGCCTGGGCAACACAGCTTTCTTTGGTTTACCTTTGGTCGACTTCTACCTGGGCGAGGAGGCGGTGCCTGCCGCGGTGATCTACGATCAACTGGGCAGCTTCCTGGTGCTGTCGTTGGTGGCCACCACAAGCATTGCTTTATTATTAGGCCAGCGCGAAGCGATTAAAGTGAAAGACCTGTTATGGCGCGTGTTGTCTTTTCCACCGTTCCTGAGCTTGATATTGGCGCTGCTGTTACCCGCGGGTTCGTTGCCGGAAGCTTTGGCAAAAATATTTTCGCTGTTGGGTGCTTCAATTTTGCCGCTGGCAATGTTGATGGTTGGTTTGCAGCTAAGCGTGAACATTCTGCCAGCGCAGCGTGGCCCCATGCTATTGGTTAGCGCCTGGAAACTGCTGCTAACACCACTGCTGGTGTTGGCGCTGGGTAAGGCGCTGGCGATAGATGCCCGCGTGCTGGCGCCGAGCTTTTTGCAAAGCGCCATGCCACCGATGGTAACGCCTGCCATCATGTTGATTGGCGCGGGCATTGCGCCGCGGTTTGTGGCAACAACGCTGGGCTTGGCCACGCTGGCCTCTTTTATTAGTGTGCCGCTTTGGTGCTACTGGATTTTGTGAGATATCGGTAGGAGCATTAGTAAATAAACTCAGGTACTAATATTACGCAGCCGGTACTTATCGAGCTGCAGTTTATTTTGCGCACTCACTTCAACCCCTTCCTCGCGCAAACGCAGTGCCTGTTCCGGCGGCCTGAGCGGGTTGCCACCCACCGAAATAGTGCCGCGCGCGTTGACCACCCGGTGCCACGGTACGCTTTCGCCGTTGTACAACTCATTATCAGCTGCCTTTTGTAGTGCCGCCAGCGCCCAGCCAACATGCCGGGCAACTTTGGCCTCGCCCAGTGCTGCGGCAATGTCGCCGTAGGTGGCAACACTGCCACGCGGAATTTTCTGCACAAGCGCATACACGCGCTTGTTGAAACCCGGGCCAACCACGCGGCCCTTGTCTGCTGCCGGGCCTTTTTTTTCCAGCTTACTCATTGCGCTTTTGCGCGCGCAGCCGGCCGGCCACAATAGCGCCAAGCAACAGCAAGTTAAGCAACGGAATGAGCCAGTACCCGCCGGCAGTCCAGGGCGTTTGGCCTTGGCGGGAAACGATTTCACCACGCAGTGTTTCGGCGCGAAACATTTTGCTGGCCGTTTTTGTTTTGCCTTTGTGATCAATAATAGCCGAAACGCCGCTGCCGGTGCTGCGCACCAGATCCCTGCCGTTTTCAAGCGCGCGCATCTGCGCCATTTGTAAATGCTGCAACGGGCCAATGGATCGCCCGAACCACGCGTCGTTGCTAAGCGTTAATAGAAAATCACTCTGCCTGGCGGCCTTCGCGGCCAGCGAGGGATAAACAATTTCGTAGCAAACCAGCGGTAGCGTATGCCAATCTTGTACCTGCAGCGCGGGCTGGTTTTTGTCGCCACGGCCCATGCTGCTCAGCGGTAGGGTAATCATTTGCATAACCGGGCCAAGCATGGATTCCAGCGGAATGTATTCGCCAAACGGCACGAGTTTTTGTTTATGGTAAACGCCCTGGCCATTGCCCAGCGCAACAACGCTGTTGTGCACTTGCGCTGTGCCTTGTTCACTGCCCGGCGCTTGCGCGCCCGCTGCATTGCTAACAGGTGAATTACTATCTGTTGCACCACGAAATGGAACGCCGGTTACCAAAGTACTGGAATAACTGGCGGCGAGTGTATGCATGCGCGAAAAAAAATTGGCGCTGGCGTGGTATTCCCTGGGTACCGCAGCTTCGGGCCATACAACCAGGTCGCTTTGCGGCCATTCCTCGGCGCTCATTTCATTGTATAGCGCCAGCGTGTTGGCCAACATTTCCGGGCGCCATTTGTCGTGCTGGGATATGTTGGCCTGGACCAAGCTTACGTTCTTGCTGCTTTGTTGCGGTTTAACCCATTCGATAGCCAACAGTAGCGGCCCAACTACCCAGCAGCACGCGGTGAGCACTGCGGCCAACAGTAGCGGGCGCTTCGCGCGGCTGCGCAAACCTTTCAGGCGTACATGAAACAGCGACGTGAGCACCGCGCCAGTAAGATAAACCAGCAAGCTTGCAATATAAACGCCACCGATGGGCGCCCAGCCCGCCAATGGTCCCCCGGTTTGGCTATAGCCCAGGTATAGCCACGGAAAGCCGGAAAAAATCCAGCCGCGCAGCCATTCCGAGAACAGCCCGGTAGCGGCGAACAGCACAATGGCGTGGCTCGACTCGTTATCTTTTACTCCCGGCTGCGCGCCGCAAAATAGTGTGAACGGTAGCCAGGCCAGCGCATTGATCAGTGCAAGGCAAACGCAAAACAGCAGCGTGAGCAATATGGCCAGCGGCATGGCGATATAGCCGAACTCGTGGATGCTTACGTAAACCCAGGATGCGCCGCTTATAAAAAGCGCAAGGCTGAAAAGAAAACAGTAGAAAAACGCCTGCTTGGCGCCGGCCTTTGATGTGACATGAAACAGTAGCGCTGTTGCCAGCAACGCGAGCGGCCAAACGTGAAACGGGGCCAGCGATAGCGTAACGAAAACGCCGGCAAGCACAGCGTAAAAAACTTTAGCGTAGCTCATAGATGGTTTGCCGATCTGCGAAGTATTTTTTAGCTTTGTTAGCACCGCGCGGCAGCCTACCACTGGCTTAGCCGGCGGCGGCCTTCTCGCCTTCATCGTCGGCACGCGGCAGGGTTACCCTTAGCATTCGCAGGCGCCTGCTGTCGGCCTGCATTACGTGGAAGGCGTAGTCGTCGATGGATACCGATTCATTGCGCTTTGGAAGGTGGCCAAATTTATTCGTTACCAGCCCCCCTATAGTATCAAATTCGCCGGCGTCGATATTGCTGGAAAAAAACTCGTTGAATTCCATTATTGGCGTAAGTGCGCTCAGTACGTAATGCGTTTCAGAAATCTTGCGGATATTTTTGTTCGCGTAATTATCGTGCTCGTCTTCTATTTCGCCAACAATCTCTTCCAGTACATCTTCTATGGTTACCAGGCCCGCCAGCGTGCCGTATTCGTCGATTACCAATGCCATGTGGTTGCGGTCTTCACGAAACTGCCGCAGCAGCACGTTAAGCCGTTTGCTCTCGGGTACGAACACGGGCGGGCGCAACAGGTCGAGAATGTTGTAGGGGTTGTCGCTATCGGCAATCAACGCAGCCTCGGTAGCAGTATCATCAACTTCGCCGCTGGTAATTAAACCCAGCAAATCTTTTGTTAGCAGCAGCCCCAGCACATCGTCGATGGTTTCGCCCACCACCGGGTAGCGCGAGTGGCCGGTTTCGATAATTTTTTGCAGGTTGTCTGCAAATGAGTCGGCTGCCTTCAGCACGGTCATCTGGGTGCGCGGAATCATAATGTCTCGCGCCTGCTTTTCCGCCACTTCCAATGCGCCTTCAATAATGCGCTTGGCGTCGGCGTCGATAATTTCGTCCCTGGTGGCCGCGCCCACCATCGCCACCACGTCTTCGGTGGTCTGTGGTGTAGAGCGAAACAGGCTCTTTATCTTATGCCATAGCCCAGGAGGCTCATCGTCACCGCTATTGTTTTCTGAAGAGTTGTTCATGCCTGATAAATAAACTCGTTGTGCTAATTAATGAACGTAAGGGTTGGCAATGCCAAGCCTGGCGAGTAATTCAATTTCCAGATTTTCCATCGACGCAGCTTGTTGTGGCTCGATGTGATCGTAGCCTTGCAAGTGCAGCATGCCATGCACGGCCATATGTGCCCAATGGTGGGCGCTTTGTTTATCCTGCGCCGCCGCTTCGCGCTCAATTACCGCGGCGCAAAGAACGATATCACCAAGGTGCAGCGGTTCGCCGTGCACAGGATTGCCGGCTGGAAACGCCAGCACATTGGTTGGTTTCGGCTGTTGCCGGTACTCCGTGTTCAGCGCCTGAATCGCACTTTCCTCTACCACTGCAACCGACACTTCTGCGCTAGTGCTTTGTTCAGGCTCCAGGTACGCAGTTCTAATCCACTCGCCCAGTTGTGCTTCGCCTATCGTTGCGGGCAGTGACACCTGTTGGCTAATATCTACTTGGAGCATAGGCGAGGTGTAGGTAGGCAGTGCGCGGTGAATGGCTGGGCTAATCGTCGCGGCCGCGCACGTTAGCGGCGCCGTTTTCTGCGGTTTCGTTTTTTTCAGTGTCAGACGCGTAAGCTTCTACTATGCGCTGTACCAGCGGGTGGCGCACAACATCGCCGGAGTTGAAGTGGGTAAAGTGAATGCCGTTTACACCCGACAAAACTTTTTGCACGTGCAGCAAGCCGGATTGCTGCCGGTTGGGCAGGTCAATTTGGGTGTCGTCGCCGGTAATAACCGCGGTGGAGCCAAAGCCAATACGCGTAAGGAACATTTTCATTTGTTCCTTGGTGGTATTCTGGCTTTCATCAAGAATAATAAAGCTGTTATTCAGCGTTCGACCGCGCATAAATGCCAGTGGTGCCACTTCAATAATGTTGCGCTCCATTTTTTTGCTAACTTGCTCAACGCCAAGCATCTCGTAAAGTGCATCGTAAAGCGGCCTGAGGTAGGGATCGATTTTCTGCGTAAGGTCGCCGGGTAAAAAGCCGAGTTTCTCACCTGCTTCTACCGCGGGCCTAACCAACAAGATTCGCTCTACGCGGTGGCTCTCTAGCGCTTCAACCGCAGCTGCCACCGCCAGCCATGTTTTACCGGTGCCGGCAGGACCAATGCCAAAGCTGATGTCGTTGCTGCGAATCGCATCGATGTAGTGAATCTGGTTGAGTCCACGCGGCCTTACCAGTTTGCGTCGCGTCTGGATGCCGTTGATCGATTCGGGTTGTGCGGCCGATGTTGTGCCGGCCGTAATTAACTCATCGTTTGTTGCAGCGGCGTTCGCGGAAGAAGTATTCGTTGCAGAAGCATTCGCTGACGTAGCGTTGGCCTGCGCAGTGCTTTGAGCAACCAGCTGCGCGAGCCCGGTTTGTTGCAGGTGCAGGTGCACGGCCTCTGCAGTGAGTTCTCCACTCGCCGTTTCCGCATACAAGGCATTGACTAACGCCGACGCCGTTTGCGCTGCATCGGCGGCGCCGTCAAATTGAAAATGGTTACCGCGATTGCGAATGCGCACGCCCAGGCGCTGTTCGATATGGCGCAGGTGTTCGTCGAATTTACCGCATAACGTGGCAAGGCGTTGGCTGTCGTTGGGCTCGAGCAGTAATTGCGTTGGTAGAGGCTGGTTGTTCAAAATTGTTCAACCGATGCAACAAAGCCTGCTTTGTTGGCACAGTGAATGGTGCCGTGGGCAGTTGCCATAGCGCTATGCATTGTGTGTGAGGGCTGTTGAATCAAGCCACCGGCAGAATGGGTCGCAATCGCTGGTGGCGATCGATAGGCAGGCTTGGCAATTTGAACGATCAAGTATTCGATTACTCGCAAGGACAGTACAGGAATAAGAATAACCAACTCTCGCGGAGGCTGCAAAAACATTTCGCACCAAAACGGTGCATTTTGCAGGGTGGCGCGGGTAATTCAGTCCTGGTCGGCGTTGCCTTGCGGAGCGGCGCTGCGCGGCGGGAACAGGCGGGTAACATTCTCGCCCTTGCTATCGGTAATTCGCGCTACGCCTTCCTTCTCGACTTCGTCAATACGGATTAGCGCGTGCAAAGGGATATAGCTGCGCGAAACCGACAAAAACTCGTTTTTCAGCTTTTCTTCGCTGGGGTCAACAATCATCTGCGAACGCTCGCCAAACACCAGCTCTTCAATTTCTATGAAGCCATACATGTCGCTTTGGTAGACCTGGCGGGCATACACCTCGTAGACCTCGTTCTGGTTAAGAAAAATGACTTTATAAACGGGTTCAGGCATGGCGATTGGTAAGGCTCCTTGGGATGGTGGTGCGAGGCTTCTATCTGTTACATATCTGTTAGAAGGCTGCTATGCGTGGCTGTCGCTAATGGCTGTGGCGCGCACTGGCGTAGCTGCTCACGAAGCCCATGATAGCACGGAGGTGGGCCAGAAGCGTGCCGCCGGCCAGACGCATTTGGTATACTGCCCGGCCTTTTTTGCTGCCCCGATCCCCCGACGATCCGCCGCCATGCACAATAAGAACGCCAGCCCCGAAGCCGTGAAAAAGCTGTTTATCCAAACCCATGGCTGCCAGATGAACGAGTATGACTCCTCCAGGATGGCCGACCTGCTGCAGCAAAGCCATGGGCTGGAGCTCACCGATGATGCGGCCGACGCCGACGTGGTATTGCTCAATACCTGTTCAATTCGGGAAAAGGCCCAGGAAAAAGTTTTTCACCAGCTGGGGCGCTGGCGCGCATTGAAAGAAACCAATCCCAATTTGGTCATTGGCGTGGGTGGTTGCGTTGCCAGCCAGGAGGGTGCGGCGATTGCCGAGCGCGCCCCGTATGTGGACCTGGTATTCGGCCCGCAAACGTTGCATCGACTGCCCGAAATGCTGGATCGCAAGCGCAGTTCAGCGCCGGTTATTGTGGATGTATCGTTTCCGGAAATAGAGAAATTCGACCGCTTGCCAGAGCCGAGTGTAAACGGGCCGAGCGCGTTTATTTCGGTTATGGAAGGCTGCAGCAAATACTGTACGTTCTGTGTGGTGCCGTATACCCGCGGCGAGGAAGTAAGCCGGCCTTTCGACGATGTGTTGGCCGAAGCGGCGAGCCTGGCTTCGCGCGGTGTGAAAGAAGTGAACTTGCTCGGCCAGAATGTAAATGCCTACCGGGGTCGCAACCACCTTGGCGAGATTATCGATTTTTCCGAGTTGCTTGTTTATGTTGCAGCAATCGACGGCGTCGAGCGGATCCGTTACACCACCTCGCACCCGGTTGAATTTGGCGATGACCTGATCGCCGCCTACGCGGAAGTGCCGCAGTTGGTCGACCACTTGCATTTGCCGGTGCAGAGTGGTTCGGATCGCATACTCGCCGCGATGAAACGCAACCATACTGTGTTGGAGTACAAATCAAAGATCAGGAAGTTGCGCCAGCTGCGGCCGGACATTTCTATTTCGTCGGATTTTATTGTTGGTTTTCCTGGCGAATCCGACGACGACTTCCAGGCCACCATGGATTTAATTGCCGAGATTAACTACGACCTGTCGTTCAGCTTTATCTACAGCGCAAGGCCGGGCACGCCAGCGGCGAATTTGCAGGACGATACGCCGCATGCAATTAAGAAGCAGCGACTGTCAATTTTGCAAGACCGCATTAACCAACAGGCCGCGCAAATTAGCCGCCGCATGGTGGGTAGCCAGCAGCAGGTATTAATTACCGGTTTGTCGCGCAAGGACCCGGGTGAGCTGCAGGCGCGCACCGAAAACAACCGGGTTGTAAACTTTCGCGCGCCGCCTGCGCTGATTGGCGAATTTGCCAATGTGAAAATTGTTGATGCACTGCCTAACTCGCTGCGCGGCGAGCTTCTGGCATAACGACGCTCGTTAACGGCTGAGCGCGTCTTCCAAACTGGCTATTTGCACACAGTTAACGAAAACTTCAGCTGCGCGCTGCACCTCTTCCAGCGCGGGAAAGCTTGGCGCCAGGCGAATATTGCGATCCTCGGGATCTCTTCCGTACGGAAAGGTAGCGCCGGCCGGCGTTAGTTTTACGCCCGCCTCTGCAGCAAGCGCAACGATCTTATTCGCAAGCCCTGGCCGGGCATCAAAGGAAACAAAGTAGCCGCCTTCGGGTTCGCTCCAGTCGCCCATATTGCAGCCCGCCAGGCCGGCATCCAGTGCCTGTAGTACCGCGTTAAATTTGGGCGCAAGGATTTCGGCGTGCCGACGCATATGCGCTTTGGCCGTGGCTGCATCTTTCAGCAAGTTCACGTGCCGTTGCTGGTTCAATTTGTCGGGCCCGATCGACACCTTCGCAAGGTGCTTGGCGAAAGCTTGCTTGGTTGTTTCGCTCGATGCAAGGTAGCTAATGCCTGACCCCGCGAAGGTCATCTTCGAGGTCGAGCCAAACTGCACAACCTGGTTAAGCGTGCCCGCCTTATCAGCTTCGTGTTCAATACTGGCCAGCGCGGGCGCCTTGTCGTGGAACGCGTGCAGCGCGTAGGCGTTATCCCACAATACCAGGAAATTATTCGCGGCAATTTTGGGCAGCGCAGCAAGCCGCGCAACTGTTGCGTCGCTATAAACTTCGCCGCTCGGGTTGGAAAAGCGCGGCACACACCAAATGCCTTTTACCGAATGGTCTTGCGCAGCTTTCTCTAGTGCATCCATATCCGGCCCCTGGCCGGTAAGCGGCATAACCAGCATTTCAATGCCCAGCTGTTCGCAAATGGCAAAATGGCGGTCGTAGCCGGGGCTAGGGCAAAGTATCTTCGTGGCTTGCCCGGTCTGGTTTTTTTCGTCCGACCAGGCCTGGCCAGCCAGGCCCAGGAAGTTTGCAAAGCTAACCACCGCGTGCATTAGCGATAAGCTGCTGTTGCCGCCAACCAGTAACCTGGCCTGTGCTGTTTCTGCTGCAATGCCCAGTAGCTCAGCGCACAAGGCTTTGGCCGCTGGCAGCCCATCGAGCCCGCCATAGTTGCGCAGGTCAGTGCCAGCGCTGTGGCTGTCGATGGGACCGAGCAGGGCATTCGATAAATCCAGCTGCGCAGTAGCCGGTTTGCCGCGCGTAAGATCTAGCGCAAGCTCGCTATTAACAAAGTGCTTGTGTTGTTCGCGCAATTGCGACAGTGCAGCGCGTAGCGCTTCGGGTGAATCGTCGAGACTAATGCGGAGGGGTTTTTGATCCAATGCTGTGGCTCCCGCTACGGGTCTAAAAATCAGGGAGCAGAATTATACCCACAATGCCAGCTCGCGTAGTTGTCTTGCGAGATGAGCGTGCGTTACAAATCGTTGAAAGAGAAAACCGGGGCGCGGGCAGGGCTCAGAGGTCGGTACTGTAAGTAGCAATCAGTTGCTCGATTACTTCAATGCTATCGGGGTCTGCATCGATGATTTCGCAACCGGCCCAGTTCATTTCCTGTGCCTGCGCCTGGTTGACCCACAGGCAGTCGATCCCTACGCATACACTGCTCATGCCTGAAATTTCCGCCGGAAAGACCAATTCCACCTGGTAAATCCGGTTGGCGTCCAATGGCTTGTTGCTCACCAGCAGCATACCCTCGATCGTTATGTTGGCGAGGGTGCCCAGCGTATCTCCCGACAGCGTGTCTCTAACGGGAATAGGCTGGTTCAACTCGTGGCGCTTGGCGCGGCGAGTTTCAGCTGATTGTTCGGGGGCGGGATGAGTGCTCATGGTGATCTTCCGGTTTTACGAATTTGTTTATGTAGGGCTGCGCACTAATTATTAAGCTAGTGCTTGGTGTAGCTGGCCGCTTTGGGCTGCGCCGATTCACTTTGGGCCTGGCTGCTAAAAGTTTCCAGCACGCGTTCAAACAGCGGCTTTTTCTTTTCCCTTTGCAATACTTCAATCCAGCCGTCCTGCATGCCCAGCGCAATAACATTCGCGGTAACCACGGCGATCTCCTTGCCTTTACTGTTGGAAAGCATGCAGTTCTGGGTGCGGCTGTTGTACCAGGTAAGTTTTACTTCCTGTGGTTTTTCGCCCGGCTTGTTCCAGTACAGCCAGGTGCCAAATTTCATGGAGAGCACTTTTTCTATTTCTGTTTCCGAGGCTTTTCTTACCGGCTTGATAACGGAGGTTTTCCTGGTTTTTGTATGCGCTGAATCGACAGCCGCTTTTTTATCCAGCGACTTGGCAAGCTTGCCTAGCATATCGGGTGAGGCGCCGTCTTTGGCTTTGCCAGGTTTGGTTTTTTGCGTGGCACTTTCCTGTTGCTTGGCACTTTCCTGTTGCATGGCGATGCGACTTTTGGTTTTGCCCGCCGTATTTTTGCCAGATGCCTTTTTGCCAGCGGTATTTTTACTCGCGGCATTGCTGTTGGCCGCGGACTTGCTTGGTTTAGCCGCCGCTTTTTTGCTGTTTGCGGCGCTTGCTGCTTTATTGCGCTTGGCGCTACTGGATGCATCGGCGCCGCTACTACTTGCGTGCGAAGATTGCTCGGCGGACGGTGAACCGCCGTGCTCAGCCGCATTTTCAGTTGCCAGCTTTTGGCAAAGATCCAGCGCGGTGAGTTTGCTTTTAATTTCGCCCGCGTCTAGTCCAACATTTTGCATACCGTTTTCCAGTGTTTCGTGCAGGGAATGGCGAATGTCGTCGGCGAGTTTGGTTTCCGCCGCGTTGGTTTTTGGTTCTATGTACCAGAGCACAGTATCAATGGTCCTGGCCGCTTCCTTCCACTGCTCGGTGCCCTCGCCATGACGCAACAGGGTGTAGGTCATAAAAGATGACCATACTTCAGTGATGAGTTCAGAGATAGGTAGCGGTAAAGTTTCATCGCCAATCTTTTCGGCAATAGTTTCTTCAACTTTAAGCTGGTTTTCGCGAAGTTTTTCGCGGCCTTGCGCAGCTTGCACGCTGCGTTGCTCGGTGAGTTTTACTTTGCGCTCGAAGTTTTCAACGTAGCCGGTAAATTCCTGCAGCAGCTCGCCAAACAGCGCCATGTCCTGCTTAACATCGCCTTGCGACTCGCTCATAATTCTTTCGACAACGGTATTGATGCGCTGCACCAGCTCGTTGGAAGAATCGGTTTCGTCGTCTGTCCAGCGTTCACTGGCGCCAAGCATAGAGCTAAAAAGCTGCCTGGCAACGTGTTGCGGGTCTTGCAGGAAGTCCGGGTCCTGCAGCGCAATTTGCGCGTAGGGCGTTTGCAGATGGCTGAGCAAGTTTTTAACCGGGCTGGCAACAGTAGTTTCAGTGTTCACCATGCCAAACAGCGTAGAGATCACCTGTAAAACTTGCTGCAGCGCCAGCGTATTGGTGGCAGGGAAAACCGGTGCCGCGGGCTGGCTCAGCCAGTCACCGCCTACCGCAGCGCGTTGCTGCTGCTGTTGTGCAAATATTTCCGAGATCACCTGCTCAACCGGCATTACCGGGCTGCGCGGGTCGATCGGAACGTTTTCGGTGTGCAGTATGGATTCTATGGCTTTGTAGATGTCATCCTGGCGTCGCTGTGGCGCGGGCGAGTTCTCGTCGGACTTGCGGCGGCGAGGCTGTACCAGGTTGCTGGTTTTGTGTTTCAGGTTGGGCAACACGTTGGCCGAAACAAGGTACTGGTTCAGCTCTTCGTACAGCGAGCCGAGCTTGTGCAAAAAGAAACGTTCGAAAACTTTCAGCAGCACCAGCTTTACAGCTTGTTCGTGCGTATCGTTATCAACAAACTTTAAATAGGCGTTGCAAAAAGTGTGCGGGGAATACGGGGTCAGGTCGTCTTCAATTTTTATGCCGCTGTTTAGTAGCGCCATACGTTGCGCAAGCGCGTAGAGCTGGTCAGCGTGCTCACTTTCAACCCGGTGCGCCATGCTGTTCACAGCCACGGTAATTTCCATTTGGGCTTCATCAACCAGCCCCAGGTCCTCGATTGCTTGCGCTGCTTGTGCGGGTGCATCGCTGCGCGAGCGCGACGGGAAGCAAGCCTTGAATTGTTTTTTCAGGCGCTCGTCGAGTAGGCGCCTGATGCTGCTACCGCCGCTCTCCAGCGATTGCCTGGCTTCGTACAGTTGTCGACCTTCGTTGTCGGCCTTGGCACGTTCTGATTGCGTGAACAGGCTTTCGCAACTTTCAGTGAGAAAGTTTTCGCCCTGGGTCTCGCAAAACCCCACCATAATGGCGCGGGTACCAGTCAGGATTTCGCGATTTTGTGCTTGGGTTTTCTGGCTCATGAAGGCGGTTTGCAATTAATTAAACGCTGTAGCCCACAAGTATAGATGTATTCGGGCAGCGCGGATTCAATCTGCCTGCAGGTACTGCTTACGGATGCGTGCCAGCGCACATTCCCGGCACTGGCGCGTATCGCTTCGGGCCCGCAAAGGCAAGCTAGAAAAAAGGGGTTTTCTCTTTTAACTCAAGGGGTTAATATCCGCGCCCTGCCACGTTCGGTGGTGCTGGCAGCGCGCAGCTTTTAACTGGTTGCAGCTTGTACTATCAGCCGCAAAAAGGTCGCCGGCACTACTGGCCACGCGCAGGAAAAATATTGGTTGGAATATCGTTCTAATATGGATCTAGTATGGATAAACCAGGGGATCGTGGAATGAATGCTGGCCCAGGCGCTTGGGGCGAGCAGGATTATCCGAAGTTTTTGCGCACGCACATTGCAAGTAGCTGGTCTGCAGTTTCGCTGGATGCGCTGGACCCGGAAATTTGTTTTCGCGTCGATGCCGCGTTAGCCAGCTGTGGCTGCCATGCACCAACGGCTGAACTGCGCCAATATATGTACTGCTTTGCAAGTGGCGCCGACTTCGATTACGAAATGGTTTCCGCGCTAATTGAGGTGTTTAGCGGTGCTACTGCCGAATCTCGCATCGCCGACTTGCTGGCGCTGGATTTTGAAAGGGATTGTGGCTTGCCCAGAGAGGCCTACCTGCAACGGCTGTTTGCCATCGCAAGTAATTCCGCTGGCAGCGAGAATCTTGTCTCACAGCCATGGGCGCTCGAGCCCGAGATGGCGCTGCGCGCTTAAACCGCAGGCTTGTAAGCGGTATTTTTCTACGCGCGTTCGCGCAGCGCGCTACCAGCGATAGCGGTGAAAATTTTCGGGGTTGGCCCAGTGCTCGGGTGTGTTCCAGTTTCTCTTCCGGTTGTAGCCCGATAGCGCGTAGCGATAGCGCAACAATGCACCGTGTTCGGTTTGCGCCTGGCCGGCAAGCTTAAAACCAAGGCCGAACAAAATATTCTCGGGTTCGTGCGCCAGGCTTTCGCCCTTATTCACCTCCACTAGTAATTCCACCTGCGCGCTATACAAGTTGCGCAGCGTAGACAGCATTTGCTGCGCAGCTTCCTGCTCCAGCTGCGGCACTTTTAGCATCGCAATAGATAAATCGAAGCGTCCATCCAGCTCGCCGTTGGCGCAGCTGCTGGTTGGCGCAATCATTTCTATTTTCCAGCCGGCAAATAAGGTTTGCGCACAGCTGGCCAGCGTAGAGCCCGCTTCAACCACCAATAGCAAACGCCCGCTGCGCTCGACAGTCTGCGCAATCTCGTTTAGCTGCTTTTCTATACAGGCTGGCAGCTTGGATGGTGCCTGTTGCGGTTGTTCTTTCTGCATACGCTATAAAAAAGCTATTTTTTAATCAAATAATAATATAAGGCCCGTGACGACCACCAATATTCTTGATAATCCACTTTAAGAACGGGTTTTAGCAGGCTGTAATACTGCAAGAAATTGGCTTCCGAATAGACCCGCCGAACCGCGCTAAGTCGCTGATTTATTTGAAAAATGTGATCGCCCGCACTTGCGTGCAGGTAGGCGCCTCCGTATAGTGCGCCGGTGGAGTTATGTGGCGCTATGTGGGGCATTCACCCATTTTTCGTAAATTAGGTGTTTTTTCAGCCAGGCCCGCCCCGGCAAATGCGGCCAAATGCCGCGTTCATTCGCGATTTGGCGTGTTTTCAAACTATGCGTCGCTGAATCAGTCACCGTTGAATTTGCAGGATTAAAACAAGTTCGTGTTTAGAGGCACCAATCATATCAATGTCGACAGCAAATATCGTGTGGCTATCCCCGCGCGGTATCGCCCACTGCTGTACCAGGAGTCGGCGGGTAAGTTGGTGGCCAATATCGATATTAACCGCGCGCGCTGCATCGCCATTTACCCAACGCCGGTTTGGGAACAAATAGAGGAGCGCTTCCAGGAGCGTTTGAACAACTCGGGCCAGGCCGCGCGTATCCAGCGTTTATTGTTAAGCCGCGCCACCGAAGTTGATATGGATACCAGCGGGCGCATTTTACTGCCGGCAGATTTGCGTGAGCACATTAAGCTGGACAAAAAAGCGGTGTTACTGGGTTTGGGCAGAAAGCTGGAGCTGTGGCGCGAAGACGATTGGCTGAAGGAGCAGGAGGCGGGCATGCAGGAAATCGAAGACAGCGAGCTGGTCGCCCAGATTGTCAACGACATTGGCTATATCTAATCGCGTGGCCCGCGTTCCGGGCCGGCGGGTAGCGTAAATACTGTGTCCGGCGCACACAAGCCCATCATGCCCGACGAAGTGCTTGATGCTTGGTTCACCGATAGCGCGGGCATCTATATAGACGGTACTTTTGGCCGGGGTGGGCACAGCGGCTTGTTGCTGCAGCGCCTTGCTAGTGAAGGCAGCTTGCTGGTTATCGATCGCGATCCCGAGGCCATTGCGGTGGCCAGGGCCATGCAGGCCCAACATGCGAATTTGCAATGCGAGCAATTGCCTTTTGCGGAAATTGGCCAGGCGGTGGCGCAGCGAGGCTGGCTTGGAAAAGTAAACGGCATATTCCTGGACCTGGGTGTTTCATCACCGCAGCTTGACGATGCGGAGCGAGGTTTCAGTTTTATGCGCAATGGCCCGCTCGATATGCGCATGGATCCCGGGTATGGCCAGTCTGCGGCGCAGTGGTTGGCCAGCGCCGCAAGCGACGAGATTGCCAGGGTGTTGTTTCGCTACGGCGAGGAGCGCCACGCGCGACGCATCGCCCGAGCGATTGTCGAGCAGCGAGCGTTGGCGCCGCTGCTCGAGACCGCCGACCTGGTCAGGGTTGTAGAGCAAGCCGTGCCTCGGCGCGAGCGCAACAAGCACAAGGCAACGCGAACGTTCCAGGCCATACGGATTTTTATCAACGCCGAGCTGGAACAGTTAGAGCTTTTTTTGAACCACTGTCTTGAGTGGTTGGCGCCGGGCGGCAGGTTGGCAGTTATTAGTTTTCATTCGCTTGAAGATCGAATGGTGAAGCGCTTTATGCGTAACAAGGCTTCAGGTGACAAGGTTCCGGCGCACGTACCCGTGCGCGACGAGCAGCTTAATCGCAAGATGCGCATCCTGTCGCGCGCGATTAGGGCCAGCGAAGAAGAAGTGGCTGCGAATCCACGGGCGCGCAGTGCAGTGCTCAGGGTGGCTGAAAAGCTTTAGGGGGTTGTGTCGTTCTTGGCCTGCAGTAGTGCAGTTTAAGCGGCGAATCGGCTAGTAACAGATCGTGTTGCTTTCGGGGGAGAGAGCACGTCAATGAAAATAACGCTAACGCCTCAGCAGCGTGTTGGCCTGCTTGTGCTTCTGGCTATCACCGTGTTGTGCTCAGCTATTGCCGTTGCCTATAGCGGCTACATGAATCGCCAGTCGTTCATAGCGCTGAAGCGCTCGCTCGCCGATTATTCCGAATTGCAAATTACCTTTGGCAAGCTGCAGTTGGAAAAGAGCTCGTGGACTTCGCCCGTGGTGGTGCAGGCAGAGGCAGAAAAGAAGCTCAATATGCGCTTGCCGCCCGCCGGGCAGACGGTAGTGATTGTGTCACCGCTCGGTTTTGATAGCTCAGATGAAGAGCTTGTTGGCAGCCGGGCAACGGCGAGCAGCTTGCGATGATTAACGCCTCGCGCAATATTCGCGTGAAATTGCTTTGGGCCGCGCTGGCACTGGCGATGTTCGCGCTGTTTGCTCGCCTTGCCTACCTGCAAATTAGCGATGGCGATAAAGGCCATTTGTTTATTAAGCACCAGGGCGATTTGCGCGTGCTGCGCAAGGAAACCATTCCTGCGGGCAGGGGTGAAATCGTCGACCGTCACGGCAACTTACTGGCCTACAGCACGCCGGTGCAAACCGTTTGGGCCAATCCGCGTGCTTTCGAATACAACCAGCACGCGGTTGAGCAACTTGCCGGCATCCTGGATATTGACCAGGCCCTGCTCGCCAAGCGGCTGCGCTCCAAAAAAGGTTTTGTTTATCTTAAGCGCCAGGTAGATCCTGATACGGCGCAGCGTGTGCTTAGCCTGGATCTGGCTGGCGTGCATGCCCAGCGCGAATACAAGCGTTACTACCCGGCGGCGGAGTTTGCATCGCACCTGATTGGCTTTACCGACATTGAAGACCGCGGCCAGGAAGGTGTTGAGCTTGCCTACGATGAGATGCTCAGCGGCGAACCGGGCCAGCGCCAGGTTATGCGCAACGCTATCGGCGAGCCGATTCGCGATATCCAGTTACTGCGCCCTGCCAACGAAGGCGCCAAGCTGCAGCTGGCGATTGATATCAATTTGCAATACGCCACCTACCGCGAGCTAAAAACGGCGGTGCATCGTCACCAGGCGCGCTCCGGCTCGGCGATTGTGCTGGACGCGCAAACCGGCGAAGTGCTGGCGCTGGTAAACCAGCCTTCCTACAACGTTAACGATCGAACACAGTTACTGCCCGTGAACACACGCAATCGTGCGCTGGTGGATTTGTTCGAGCCTGGTTCAACCGTTAAGCCGTTTACGCTGGCCGCGGCGTTGCAGGCACAGGTTATTCGCGCCAACAGCGTTATTGATACCACGCCGGGCAAAATTCGCCTGGGTAACAAAGTTATTGTGGATCCAAAAAATTATGGCCGGCTTTCGATTCGCGAAGTGCTGTCCAAATCCAGCCAGGTGGGCACAACAAAAATTGCCTTGGCGGTGCCGCCCGAATCGATGCGCGAACTTTTCGCCGACGTAGGTTTTGGCGAGTATTGCGCAACCGGGTTCCCCGGCGAGGGCGTTGGGTTTTTGCCGCACCATAGAAAGTGGCAGCCGATGCAACGTGCGGCGTTGTCATTCGGGCATGGCCTGTCGGTTAATGTCATGCAGCTAGCGCGCGCCTACGCAATCCTGGCCTCCGATGGCATCAAGCGCTCGGTGACCTTGTTAAAAAAACCCGACAACGCAGGCGTTGAAGACGGTGAGCGAGTCATGTCGGCGGCGATTGCAGAAAAAGTGCGCTCCATGATGGTTGATGTAGTAGACGTGGGCACTGGCCAGGCCGCCGCAGTGCCTGGTTACAGCGTGGCCGGAAAAACCGGCACCACGCACCGCGTTGGTCGCGGTGGCTACGAAGACAATCGCTATCGCGCAACCTTTGCGGGCATGCTGCCGGCAAGCGCGCCGCGTATCGTTGTGGTTATCACCATTGATGACCCGCGAGGCGAGCAGTACTACGGTGGTGAAATTGCCGCGCCCGTTTTTGCCGGCATTGCAAACGCGGCAACGCGCATGCTCAACATCACACCGGATCGCCCCGAGCAGTTAGAAGTGCGCACCGCGGGTGGACAACTATTTAGTACGCGCCTGGCCAATAGCAGGCCGGTTAAGCATGCGGGGCGCGGTTAAATGACTAAGCGCGCGCCAGTGCCGCTTTCTAGCCTTTTCGACGACGCCATGCCCGACGCGCTCGCCAATCTTCGCATTAGCGGCCTGTGCCTGGATAGTCGTCGCGTTCAAGCTGGCGATGCATTCGTAGCATTGCAGGGCGAAAAGCAAAATGGCCTTGCTTTTATCGCGCAGGCCAGGCAGGCCGGTGCGGTAGTGGTGATTGTTGACGCGCAAAGCCAGCTGCCTGGCGAAGATATTGAGCTGCCGGTGCTCGCTGTTGCGCAGCTGGCGCAAAAGTTACCGGCGCTGGCACGCAGTTTTTACGCTGACCCCAGTGCGCGATTGCATATGCTGGGCGTTACTGGCACCAATGGCAAAACCAGCTGCGCCTGGTTTTATGCCCATTGGGTAGCGCAGCTACAACAAACTTGCGGCATGCTGGGCACGCTTGGTTATGGTGTTGTAACGCAGGCGGGTGCACAGCTTGAAGCAACAGGCTTTACCACGCCGGACGTATTTTCGCTGCAGCGGGTACTCGCAGAATTTCTGCACGCAGATTGCGAGCGTGTTGCGATGGAAGTGTCATCGCATGCACTGGCGCAGGCGCGGGTGGCAGAAATTAGTTTCGATACCGCGATATTTACCAATCTCAGTCGCGATCACCTCGACTATCACAAGGATATGCACAGCTACGCGCTGGCCAAGCGCAAACTGTTTGCAACGCCTGGCTTGCAACGTGCGGTTGTCAATCTTGATGATCAAGCTGGACGCGAGCTACTTGCTTCACTACCTGAAAGCGTTACGGCGATCAGTTACTCGCTAAGCGAGCCTGGCGCCGATTTGTACGCGCGCGATATTGAAACGGACCTGCAAGGTATATCGGCAACAGTAGTCACACCGGCCGGCGAAGGACGCTTGTATTGCAAATTTCCCGGCTTATTTAACCTGGCCAACATGCTGGCCGTGCTAGCGGCTTTGCAGGCAGAGGGCTTTGCGTTATCGGCGTTGCTGGACTGCGCTGGCAAGCTGCCCTATGTGCCCGGTCGCATGCAGCGCGTTTCCCTGCCTGGCGAAGATGCCGTGCTGGCCGGCTTTGCGGTTTTTATTGATTATGCGCACACCCCCGATGCGCTCGAGAACGCCTTGATTGCACTTAAGCCGCAGGTTAGCGGGCTGTTGCGGCTGGTATTTGGAGCTGGCGGCGATCGCGATACCGGCAAGCGCGCGGTAATGGGTAAAGTGGCTGCCAGGCTGGCGGACCAGGTTGTTATCACCAGCGATAACCCACGCAGCGAAGCACCCGCGCGAATAGCAGAGCAAATTCGTGTCGGCATGCCGGCCGATTCGAACGTGGTTGTGGAGCTGGATCGCGAGCGAGCGATCAAGCTGGCCATAGACAGCGCTACGAAAGGTGATGTGGTGCTGGTTGCGGGCAAAGGCCACGAGCGTTTCCAGGAACAGGGTGGGCAGAAGCGGCCTTTCGATGACTACGCGGTTGCGCAGCGCGCATTGATGGCGAGGAGCGCTGCATGATGCCCGGCGTTGAGCTGTCCGATATTGCGCGCGCAGTCGATGCGCCGTTGCGTGGTAAAAACGCGCTGGTGACTTCGGTGGGAATCGACAGCAGGCATTGTAAGCCTGGCCAACTGTTTGTTGCATTGCAGGGGCAACAAGTGGATGGTCACGACTACCTTGAAGATGCTAAACGCGCTGGCGCCTGCGGTGCAATGGTTGAGCGCGCACAAACATGCGCGCTCGCACAAATTGAAGTGTCAAATTGCGAGCGCTCACTGGCATCGGTGGCGTCCTTTAATCGCGATTTGTATACCGGCAAGGTATTGGGCATTACCGGTAGCGCGGGAAAAACCGCCTGCAAGAATATTCTCGCCAGTATTTTGTCGCAGCGCTACGTTGTTCACGCCACCCGTGGCAACCTGAACAACGAGTTGGGCTTGCCGTTAACTGTGCTTGAACTTGAGCCGCGCCACGACCTGGCGGTGCTGGAAATGGGTGCGGCCAAGCCTGGCGATATTGCCTATCTCGCGAAAATCGCGCGGCCAGAAATTGGCCTGGTAACGAATGTTTCCGAAGCGCACCTGGGTGGTTTTGGCAGCGTGGAAACCACCGCAAAAACCAAGGGCGAGCTGTTTGACAGCTTGCCCGAAAACGGCATTGCGGTAATGAATCGCGATGACCGGTTCTTCGATGCTTGGTACCAGCGATTTTGCCAGCGGCGATCCGCCGATGGTGTGTGGAGCTTTTCACTTTGCGATGCGCAGGCCGATTTTTTTACCGATTCTATTCAGTTATTGCCTAACGGCAGCCGCTTCACCATTAAAAGTACGCGCCTGGCGAGCAGTTGGCGGCTAGACGTGTTGCTGCCATTGCTTGGCGAGCACAATATTATTAATGCGGTTGCGTGTGTGGCGCTGTGCAAGTCGATGGGGCTGGATGACACGTTAATCGAGCAGGGCTTGGCCGCAGTAACGCCCGAATCGCACCGGCTGCAATATTGCGAGTCGTGTACACACCTGCACTTATACGATGACAGTTATAACGCCAACCCCGCATCGATGCTGGCTGCGCTTGAAACGGTTGCCAACTTGCAGGCGTTGCAGCGCAACGATGCGGCGCCAGCAGAGCGCGTGGCAGTGTTCGGCGATATGGCCGAGCTTGGCGATGGCGCTGCGCAGTTGCACCAGGAAGTGGGTGCCGCCGCTGCTGCGTTGGGCTACACGCAACTGTTGGCGGTCGGCGACTTTGCAGAAAGCTACGTGGCGGGCTTCGAAGCCAATGGCGGTAAGCGCGGCGAAGTGGCCGATAGCATAGAGGCGCTGGCAAATATTTTGGGTGGTGCGGAATATGCGGCCGCTACCGTATTGTTGAAAGGTTCGCGCGCAGCGGGCATGGATAAATTGGCAGAATTGTTGTGCCGGCCGGTTAGCGGGGGCCCAGCTTCATGTTGATTTGGCTCGCCGAATTTTTGCAACAGTATGTGAGTGGTTTTGCCGTGGTGCAGTATCTGTCGATGCGCGCCATTCTTAGCGTGTTAACCGCGCTGGGTATTTCGCTGTTGTTTGGCCCGCAAATGATCCAAAGGCTCATAGACAAACAATTGGGGCAAACGGTGCGCGATGACGGGCCCGAGTCGCACCTGGAAAAAGCTGGCACGCCAACCATGGGCGGCGCATTGATTTTAATCAGCATATGCATCAGCACTTTATTGTGGGCCGATATCACCAACCGCTACGTGCAAGCCGTATTAGCGGCGACGATTTGTTTTGGTGCAATTGGCTGGGTTGATGATTACCGCAAGATTATTGAAAAAAATTCTCGCGGCCTTGAGGCGCGCTGGAAATATTTCTGGCAATCGATTGCGGCCATTGCGATCGTAACTTTTTTGTACCTGACCGCTAGCAATCCGCAGGAGCTGCAGCTGATCGTACCTTTTTTCAAGGACGTTGCTTTAGGTATGGGTTGGTTCTACATCGTGCTGGGTTACTTTGTGGTTGTGGGCTCCAGTAATGCGGTAAACCTTACCGACGGGCTAGACGGCCTGGCCATTTTGCCAACCGTGCTGGTGGGTTCTGCGCTCGGTCTTATTGCTTATCTTGTCGGCCACGTTGAATTTTCCAACTACCTGCATATTCCGTATCTGCCCGGTGCGGGCGAGCTGGTCGTTTACTGCGCCGCACTCGGTGGCGCCGGGCTTGGCTTTCTTTGGTTCAACACTTACCCCGCGCAAGTTTTTATGGGCGACGTGGGCGCGCTGTCGCTGGGTGCAGCGCTTGGCGTAATGGCCATTATTACTCGCCATGAAATTGTGTTCTTCGTGATGTCGGGCATTTTTGTTGTCGAAACCCTGTCGGTCATTATCCAGGTTACATCGTTCAAGCTTACCGGCAACCGTATTTTTCGTATGGCACCGTTGCACCATCACTACGAGCTGAAAGGCTGGCCGGAACCGCGCGTGATTGTGCGTTTCTGGATTATCACTGTGATCCTGGTGTTGTTCGGGCTGGCAACGTTGAAATTGCGCTAGCAATGCATTGGCAAGCGCGCGTACAGGATGAAACTTTCCGGCCACCAATAAGTGTGCAGCCGGCAATTGCAATAGCGGATCGTATGCAACTGATTCAATCAGACAAAAAGCGCGTCGTCGTTGGCCTGGGGCTAACCGGCCGCTCGACCATGCGCTTTTTCCAGCGCATGGGTTTGCCGTTTGTTGCGGGAGATACCCGCGAGTCGATACCCGACATGGCATCGTTACGCGAAGAGTTCCCCGACGTGCAATTCCATTTCGGGCAAGCGCTTGTCGATGTTTGTCCGGACGCCAGCGATATCTATCTGAGCCCGGGGCTGGCGGTGGATTTGCCGGATATCGTTGCACTCACCGAGCGCGGTGCGCGTGTTAGCGGTGACCTGGACCTGTTTATGGCGCAGGTAAGCGAGCCGGTGTTCGCCATTAGCGGCTCGAATGCCAAGAGCACGGTGACTACCTTGCTCGGCCAGATGATTGCCGCCGCAGGAAAATCGGTTGGTGTTGGCGGCAATCTCGGTAAACCGATGCTGGATTTGCTTGAAGCAAAACACGATTGCTATGTGCTTGAACTTTCCAGCTTCCAGCTAGAGCGCGCGGCGCCAGCGAAGTTTGCCGCCGCCGCTTTGCTTAATGTTTCGGCTGACCATATGGATCGACACAAAACGCTGGTGGAATATCACCGCGTGAAGCAGTCGTTGTTTGCCGCCACAGAAGTTGCGGTTTTCAATCGCCAGGACCCGCTCACCGAGCCGCTGCAGCGCTCCGGCATGGCGCTGCGCAGTTTCGGCTGGCAGTCTAGCGGCATGGCCGACTTTTGCGTTGCCATTCACGATGGCCGCGAAATGATTTGCCGGGGCGTTACTCCGTTGCTGGGCGTTGATGAGTTGCGCTTGCCGGGCCGCCACAATGTGCTAAATGTAATGGCGGCACTGGCAATGGCCGATGCCGCTGAAATTGCGTTGCAAGCTGCGATTGATGCGGCAAAAAGTTTTACCGGTCTCGCGCATCGCTGCGAGTTGGTGGCCAACATTGACGGCGTAGCGTTCATTAATGATTCCAAGGCCACCAATGTAGGCGCCTGCATCGCCGCACTGCAGGGTTTCGCACAGCCATCGGCCAAAATAGTGTTGATTGCAGGCGGGCAAACCAAGTCGGCCGATTTTGCTCCGCTCGCAAAAGTGCTTGAATCGATACCGTGCGAATTGGTGTTGCTCGGTGAGGGTGCCGAAGCTATTGCACAGGCTTGCCGCAGTGACAACAACAGTGGTAACAACATTAGTAATAACAGCAAGCTGCGTATTCACTTTGCCAACAGCATGGAAGACGCGGTGGCAAGAGCCGGCCGTGTAGCAGGCGCAGGCGATATCGTCTTACTGTCGCCTGCCTGTGCCAGCTTCGACATGTACAGCGGCTTTGCAGAGCGCGGCGACGCGTTTAAGGCGGCGGTGAATGCGCTGGCAAGCGGGGGGCAAAACTGATGCGCACCCAGGTTAAGTCGGATGGATTGCCTTCGTTGTCTACTTCCAACAGCTTGCGCATTTTTGGGCTGGACGGTTGGCTGCTATTTGCAGTGGGCGCACTGCTGGCCATTGGACTGGTGATGATTACCTCTGCATCGCTGGATTACGCGGGCAGGCGCCACGGCAACGCGCTGTTCTATTTCTACAGGCACTCGATTTACCTGGTAATTGCCGCTTGTGCGGCGTTGCTGTGTGTTCGCGTTCCGGTTAGCACCTGGCGTCGTTACGCCGTGCATATGCTGATTGCCAGCTTTGGCTTGCTGGCGCTGATTTTAATTCCTGGCCTGGGCTATACCGCCAACAACGCAACGCGATGGTTGGCGCTGGGCCCGTTTACGTTGCAGGTTTCTGAACTGGCCAAGTTAGGTGTGGTGTTTTACCTGGCCAGCTACCTGGTTCGCCAGGAGCGGCTTGTGCGCAGCCATGTGCTGGGCTTTTTTAACCCGATGCTGGTGATGATGTTGCTGGTAGTGCTGCTGTTGTTGCAGCCCGATTTTGGCGCGGTGGTGGTGATGCTCGGCGCGGCGCTGGGTTTATTGTTCCTGGGTGGCGTGCGCCTGTGGCAATTCGGCATACTGATTGCAGCCAGCGCGGCGGCGATTGCGCTAATGGTGCTAACCGAGGAGTACCGCATGGCGCGCTTTGTCGCGTTCCTCGATCCGTGGTCTTACCAGCAGGGTAGTGGTTACCAACTGATTCAATCGTTGATTGCGTTTGGGCGCGGTGAATTTTTTGGCCTCGGGCTGGGCAACAGTATCCAGAAGCTGTTCTTCTTGCCCGAGGCGCATACCGATTTTATTTTTGCGGTGTTGGCTGAAGAGCTAGGTATGGCTGGCTGCGCAGTGGTGCTTGCTCTGTTTGGTTTATTGATTAGTCGCTTGTTGTTGATTGCGCAAAGCGCGCAGGCCGCGGGCGAAGATTTCGGTGCCTACGTGGTGTACGGCATCGCGCTGATATTTGCAATCCAGTGTTTTATCAACGTTGGCGTGAACATTGGCTTGTTGCCGACCAAGGGTCTTACGCTGCCCTTCCTGAGCTATGGGGGCAGTAGCTTGCTGGTAAGTTGTGTGTCGGTTGCAGTTGCGCTGCGTATTGAGCGCGAGATTTATGTGCATGCGTTAGATGACGCGCAGCGCCGGGGCGGCCAACCGGTTTCGCGCAGCCTGCGCCAGTTGCAAAGCGGGGTAGTTGCGCATGCCTGAGCAGCCTAACGCGCTTGCCAAGTTATCGCGACCGATACTGATTGCTGCGGGTGGTACCGGCGGCCACGTATTTCCCGCACTGGCAGTGGCCGAGCAATTGCTGGCTGCTGGCAATAACGTGTTATGGGTGGGAACGGCAGCGGGCATTGAGTCCAGGGTAGTGCCCGCGGCCGGCATTGAGTTTCGCAATATCAAAGTGAGCGGCTTTCGCGGTAAAAATTTATTCCGCCGACTGCTCGCTCCGCTGCAGTTGTTGGCTGCGGTTGTGGTGGTGTTGCGCCTGGTCATAAGCCGCAGGGTCGCCTGCGTTTTTGGCACCGGCGGTTATGTTTCCGCCGCCAGCGGCATCGCCGCAATACTTTCGCGTAAACCACTTTTCTTGCAAGAGCAAAACGCGGTGGCTGGCACCACCAGTCGTTTGTTATCGCCATTCGCAAAAAGAATTTTTACCGCCTACCCGGATGTGCTTGGCGCATCGGCGCGCATTACGCAAACCGGCAACCCGCTGCGCGAACAATTTAGCCAGTTGCCTGCACCGCGGGAACGCAAGCTGGGGCAAGGCACAAGCTGTACCGTACTGGTGCTCGGCGGCAGCCTTGGTGCCAGCAAGCTCAACGAGGTACTGCCTGCGGCGATTGCCAAACTGGGCGCTGCACCTGGCAGTTTCGAGAAACTGCGCGCCATTCACCAATCGGGCGTGCGCGAGCAGCGGCAGGTGCAACAGCGCTATGCATCGCTGGGCATTGACGCCGATGTGCGCGCGTTTATCGAGGATATGCCGCAGGCGCTGCAAAGTGCAGACCTGGTCATTGCGCGCGCCGGCGCGTTAACCGTAAGCGAAATTTGCGCAGTAGGTGTGGCGGCTATTTTTGTTCCATATCCGCATGCCATCGATGATCACCAGAGCGCCAATGCGCACTGGCTGCAAAACTTTGGCGCTGCTCGTGTCGTGCCGCAGGCAGAACTCGACGAGGAAAAGCTGGCCGACATGATGCGCGCGCTATTGCAAGATCGCGCAGCGCTACTCGACATGGCCGAGCGCTCGCGCGCGCAAGCCAGGCCACAGGCGGCGCGCGAAATCGCAAACAGTATTCTCGAGTGCGGGAGTGCTAGTCATGCCTGATACCAAATCCTTGCAGCGCTCGATGCGTCGCATCCGCAATATCCACTTTGTTGGCATTGGCGGCGCCGGCATGTGTGGCATTGCCGAGGTGCTGCTTAACCAGGGTTATTTGGTTAGCGGTTCCGACATGCTCGCTGGCCGCAACACCAGCCGATTGTCGGATCTTGGCGCGACTATTTTTAGCGGCCATGCAGCCGAGCATGTAAAAGACGCGGATGTGATCGTCACTTCCAGCGCCATTGAGTCGGGCAATATAGAAGTCCAGGCCGCCAGGGAGCTCGGCCTGCCGGTGGTACCACGCGCCGAAATGTTGTCTGAACTGATGCGCTACCGCTATGGCATTGCGGTAGCCGGTACGCACGGCAAAACAACTACCACCAGCCTTATTGCATCGATTTTTGGCGAGGCCGGCGTGGCTCCTACCTTTGTTATCGGTGGTTTGCTGAATCGCGCCAACGCCAATGCACAACTGGGTGAAGGGCATTACTTTATTGCCGAGGCTGACGAGAGCGACGCATCGTTCCTGCATTTGCAGCCCATGATTTCGGTGCTGACCAATATTGATGAAGACCATATGGAAACCTACGGCGGCGACTTTGGCCGGCTGCTGGATACCTTCGTGGAATTCGTGCACAACTTGCCGTTTTACGGATTATTGGTTGCATGTATTGATGACGACAACGTTGCGCGACTGCTGGAGCGATTACACAGGCCGGTGCGCACCTACGGTTTCAGCGACCGCGCCGATGTGCAGATAACCAATTACCGCTGCAGCGATCGCCGCGCCAGCTTTGACCTTCGCGTTGCGGCGGCAAAGAACCCGCTGCATGTAACGCTAAACATGCCAGGCAAACACAATGCGCTGAACGCGGCTGCAGCCTTTACCGTGGCGCTGGAAGAAGAGATTGAAGCGGGTGTCATTTTGAAAGCGCTGGATGAGTTTCAAGGCGTGGGCCGGCGCTTTGAAGTGCACGACAACACCAACATTGCCGGTGCCAGCGTCACGCTGGTAGACGACTACGGGCACCACCCGCGTGAAGTGGCGGCAACCATCGACGCGGCCAGGGATTGTTGGCCCGAGCAGCGACTGGTAATGGTTTTTCAACCGCATCGGTATTCGCGCACCAGCGATTTATTCGATTCGTTTGTTTCGGTGTTGGGCAAGGTTGATGTTTTGTTGCTGTTGCCCGTGTATGCAGCGGGAGAAAGGCCCATCGTTGGCGCGGATAGCCGCAGCCTGGCGCGCAGTATTCGCCAGCGTGGCGAGGTTGAACCGGTATTTATCGAGCAGGGAGACGACCTGCTCAATGCCTTGCAAGGCCAGCTGCAAGACCACGACATCGTGATCATGCAAGGCGCAGGTGATGTCGGCAAGTTTTCGCGAGAGCTTGCCGAGGTAAGCAAAAACGTCAACGCTTGCGAGGTTACACAGTGATGGCCGCAGCGATGCCCGTATTGCCGCAAGGTAGCGTTGCCGTACTGATGGGCGGCACCGCTTCCGAGCGCGATATTTCATTGCAAAGCGGTGCAGCGGTGCTTGAGGCATTAACTGACGCGGGCATGGATTGCGTGGGGGTAGATACCGCCGAAGACCTGGTGGCCAGGTTGGGAGAACTAAAACCCGCGTTTGCGTTTATTGCGGTGCACGGTGCCGGTGGCGAAGACGGGCGCCTGCAGGCGTTACTGGAATTTATGCGCATACCCTATAGCGGCAGCGGCGTGCTCGCGTCTGCATTGGCAATGGACAAACTGCGCAGCAAGCAACTTTGGCGCGGCATTGGTTTAACCACACCGGACTACTGTGTTTTTGATGCCAACGAAGCAAGCGATAGCGCTTATTTCGAACGCACTATGACCTTGTTGGGTAATCGCGTTTTCGTTAAGCCGGTTGCCGAGGGCTCAAGCTTTGGTATGTCGTTGGTGCATAGCGCAGATGAATTGCGCATCGCTTGCAACGCCGCTGAAAAATTTGGCCAGACAGTAATGATCGAGCGCGCGATCGTAGGGCCGGAGTATACGGTGGCAATTCTGGGTGAGCGCTGCTTGCCTTCCATTGGAATTGAAACCGGCCGCGGCTTTTACGATTTCGACGCTAAATATATCGATGACAGCACGCGCTTCCTGGTGCCCTCCGGTCTTGAACCGGCTGACGAGCAGCGACTGCGCAAATTGTGCAAAACCGCGTTCGACGCATTGGGTTGTGCAGGCTGGGGTCGCGTGGATGTGATGCGCTGTGCCGACAGCGGCGACTTTTATCTTCTCGAAGTGAATACCGTGCCAGGCATGACCGATCACAGCCTGGTGCCAATGGCGGCGCGTGCCGAGGGGCTTGAGTTTGCCGATTTATTGAAATCGATTATCGCGGCGGGAATGCTTGCCAGCGAGGTAGGCGCATGATTTTCGCGCGGCAAAAAAGTGGCGCGGTGCGCCGCAGCGCAAGCGGCAACAATGGCGCGCAACTGCTTGGCAATACGGTGCCGCTGCTGGGCAGGGTTTTATTGTTGGTGCTGCTGCTGGTGATGTTGGTGATTGCGAATCGTGGATGGCAGCAACTCAGGCAGGCACCTGTTGACGTGGTGAAAATTTTTGGGCACAGCGGTCAAGCCAGCAGTGCGCAGGGTGTGAGCGAGACAGAAATTTACCGTGCGCTCGATCCTCATCTGGAAAACGGTTTTTGGCAAATTGACCTGGCCGCGGTGCAGTTTGCGCTTGAGTCGCTGCCCTGGGTGCGACGCGCGGTTGTGCAGCGCGAATGGCCAGGCACCTTGCGCGTACAAATCGATGAGCACCTGCCGGTGGCCAGGTGGAATGCATCGCATGTGCTGGCAAGCAGCGGCGAGTTAATTGAAGCCAGGAGTCTTATTGAGTTTGCCAGCCTGCCGCAAATCGCAACCCCGGGCGGTAGTGCGCACAGCCGCGATGAGATCGTCGCGTTGGTAGAAAAATACAACCAGCTGCAAAAAATGTTGGCGCCGCAGGGGCTGGCAATCAGGGAGCTGGGTTCTTCGATGGGTGCCAACGTCTGGCTCATAGTAGAAGGCGAGACGCGCATTGAGTTGGGCGAGCGCGACCACCAAGCGCGCCTGGCGCGATTGATCAACCTGGTTGAGAGCGGTGTGATTGCAAGCTGGCAAAACATTGAAAACGCCGACATGCGTTATACCTCGGGCCTGGCCGTGAAGTGGCGCGGTGAAGCCGGATCACAAATGCCTGACGCTGGTGGCGAACCTGCAGCGCTACGCAGTGACAGGCGCGCCGGCGTTCGCCATCAAATGACCCAGCCATACCTTGAGACGCTATGCGAAATGACACACGCAACATCGGCCAATGTGCACGGGAAACGTTATGCCTGAAGTGAACGCAGGGAAAATGCTGGTAGGCCTGGATATTGGCACCTCAAAGGTATTGTGCGTGGTTGGCGAGTTGCTCGAGGACGGCAGTATTGAGGTGCTGGGTACGGGCTCATGCGAGTCCACCGGTATGAAGAAGGGTGTGGTGGTGAACATTGAGTCCACCGTACATGCCATCCAGCGCGCCGTTGAACAAGCCGAGTTGCTGGCCGGCTGCCATATCCATTCGGTATACGCGGGTATCGCTGGCAGCCACATTCGCAGCCTTAATTCGCACGGCATTGTGGCCATTCGCGATAGCGAAGTAGAGCTGAATGATATCGAGCGTGTTATCGATGCCGCGCGCGCGGTAGCGATTCCGGCCGACCAGAAAATCCTGCATGTGCTGCCGCAGGAATACGTGGTTGATTCGCAGGAGGGGGTGCGCGTGCCACTGGGTATGTCTGGCGTGCGGCTGGAGGCGAAAGTTCACCTGGTTACCTGCGCGGTGAACGCGGCGCAAAACATCGAAAAGTGCATTAACCGCTGCGGGCTACAAGTTGAAGAGATCATCCTGGAGCAGCTCGCGTCCAGCCACGCGGTTCTCACCGACGATGAGCGCGAGCTAGGTGTTTGCCTGGTCGATATTGGCGGCGGTACTACCGATATTGCGGTGTTTACCGAGGGCGCCATACGGCATACCGCGAATATCCCGATTGCCGGCGACCAGGTCACCAACGATATCGCCATGGCGCTGCGCACGCCCACGCAGTTTGCCGAAGAGTTAAAGATCAAGCACGCCTACGCACTCACGCAGCTGGCGGCTGGCGAAGAGACGATAAAGGTGCCGAGCGTCGGCGAGCGCCCGCCGCGCGATCTTTCCAGGCAGGCGCTGGCTGAAGTGGTGGAGCCACGTTACGACGAGTTGTTCACACTGGTGCAGGCCGAGTTGCGTCGCAGTGGCTTCGAAGACTTGATCGCCGCGGGCATCGTGCTCAGTGGTGGCACTGCAAAAATGCGTGGCGCACTGGAACTCGCCGAAGAAATTTTTCACGTGCCGGTGCGCTTGGGCACGCCGCAGCATGTGAGTGGTATGTCAGAGGTTTCGGAAAATCCGGTTTATGCAACGGCGATTGGTTTGCTGCAGTACGGTTTCCAAAGAGAAGAGGAAATGTTGGCTGCGGATGTAGCCGATGGCAATGGATGGCTGGAGCGTGTGAAGTCGTGGTTTAAGCAAAATTTTTAAATGTGTAGGTTTATTTTACTTTCCTGAGGGGGAAAAACTATGTTCGAACTAGTCGATAACGTACCACAAAGTGCTGTCATCAAAGTCGTTGGCGTGGGCGGAGGCGGCGGTAACGCCGTTAAGCACATGATTGCCAATGACATCGATGGCGTGGAATTTATCTGTGCCAACACCGACGCGCAGGCGCTTGCCGATATGTCGGCAAATACCGTGCTGCAAATTGGTGGCGGTATCACCAAGGGCCTGGGCGCGGGAGCGAATCCTGACGTCGGCCGCCAGTCGGCGATTGAAGATCGCGATCGTATCGCCGAAGTACTTGGCGGTGCCGATATGGTGTTTATCACCGCGGGTATGGGTGGTGGCACCGGTACTGGCGCGGCGCCGGTTATTGCCGAGGTGGCCAAGGATATGGGCATACTGACCGTTGCCGTGGTCACGCGTCCGTTCCGCTTCGAGGGCGTCAAGCGCCTGCAGTATGCGGATATGGGCATTATGGAACTGCAACAGCACGTAGACTCGCTGATCACTATTCCCAACGAAAAATTGTTGGCGGTGATGGGTAAGAGCACCAGCCTGATCGAGGCGTTCAAGTCGGCCAACGACGTACTGTTGGGCGCGGTGCAAGGCATCGCCGACCTGATTATCCGCCCGGGTATGATCAACGTCGACTTTGCTGACGTGCGCACGGTTATGTCGGAAATGGGCATGGCGATGATGGGTACTGGCGAGTCGCGCGGTGACATGCGTGCACGCGAAGCGGCCGAGGCAGCTATTCGCAGCCCGTTGCTGGAAGACGTTAACCTGCAGGGCGCCCGCGGCATCCTGGTCAACATCACGTCGGGTATGGACCTGTCGCTGGGTGAGTTCTCTGAAGTGGGCGACACGGTGGGCGAATTTGCCTCCGATAATGCCACGGTTGTAGTGGGCACGGTTATCGACCCGGATATGACAGATGAGTTGAAGGTTACGGTTGTAGCGACCGGCCTGGTAGAAGAGTCGCGCGGTGCGGCGCCACGCGAGCGCAGCATTCCCGCCCGCGCGCCAGACACATCCGACTCCGCTGCGCCAGACTATAGCAATTACGATACGCCTACCGGTACGCGTCGCAAGGCACAGGGCGATGGCAGCGCCGCTCGCGCCGTAGCTGCACCAGCGGGTGAGTCGGCCGAAGCGCCAGTGAAGGATATGGACAAACTGGATATTCCAGCCTTCCTGCGCCGCCAGGTCAGTTAATCCCTGGCAAAATCAGCGCTACCTCCAGCTCTACCCCGCGCCGGCCTCCGGGTCGCGCGGGGCGGGGCGAGTGCCGCTGCTTATAGATGGGCTGTATAGAGGTGAGATCGGCGATTAGCCCACTGCCGATGTTAGGCACCACTCTCACCAAGGGTGCCGCTGCTGTTGCTTTTTTCGTCGCGCCCATCGTAAAGAGCGCGATTTTGTAAATTATTCCTGTCACAGCTGTGACAAACTGCCGAGGCGGCGGCTAAACCCGTCAAATGCCCAAGATTAGCCCCTACCCGGGAGCCATCCTTCGTTTATATTCAATCAGCTAAGCCAAACAAATTCGATTGAATCCTGTGTGTGGCAGGTTGCACAAACAGGGCGGAGTGACAATGATCAAACAGCGAACCATGCGCAATAGCATCCGCGCCACCGGCGTGGGCTTGCACACGGGCAAGAAAGTTTACCTGACTTTGCGCCCCGCGCCGGTTAAC
>JABDNS010000076.1 GCA_013043705.1 Pseudomonadales bacterium | reverse complement strand
GTTAACGACAGCTACGACGCCGAAGAGGCAAACCAGGCGGTACAGCAAGAAAAAATTGCGGCGGTGTCTTTTGGCAGGAGTTACATCGCTAACCCTGATTTGGCTACGCGCTTTGCCAAGGGCGCCGTGTTGAACAAGCTCGATCCAAAAACACTCTATACACCGGGCCCCAAGGGCTACACCGATTACCCGTCGCTGTAAGCCTGGCCCGCATACATTGGCCTTTATAAATTAGCCTGTCTAAACGCTGCGTGCAGTGTTTGGATTGCAGAATTCAGTTGCCTGGAGATGTTCAATGCCCATGCCCAGCGATATCGGCATCATCGACCTGATGATGGCGGTACCCAACAGCGACAAGTCTAATTTTTATGACTTTATAAAGCCCTTGCTGATGGATGAAGAGAGCCGGCAGATGATGCAAATGCCGGCGCAGTACATGTTTAATGATATCCCCGACACCGGCGTGCAGGATGACTACCTGGCTTACACCATTGGAAAAATGGATCAGTTTGGTATTGAAAGGGCAATGGTGGGGGTTGATGAAGACCAGTACCCCTCGCAGAACGAAGCGGTGCTCAAGCATCCGGAACGATTCTTTGGTAGTTACGAGTGCAATCCCAACGGCGGCATGGATGAAGTACGCAAGATCCGCCGTATGCAAGAAAAATATGACATTAAAGCGGTAACCGCGTTTCCCTGCGGTTTGTGCCCGCAGGTGTCATTGAATGACAAGCGCTGGTATCCAATATTCGTAGCCTGTGTAGATTTGGATATCCCGTTTTGCCCTTGCGTGGGTGTGCCGGGGCCGCGTGTGCCGATGGAGCCGCAAAAAGTTGAGTACCTTGATGAAATTTGCTGGTTCTTCCCGGAATTAAAAGTGGTGATGCGCCACGGCGCCGAGCCCTGGACAGAGCTAGCCTGGAAGCTGATGCTAAAATACCCGAACCTTTACTACATGACCAGCGCATTTGCGCCTAAGTACTACCCTGAAAATATTATCAAGTTTGCGAATACGCGCGGCGCAGAAAAAATTATGTACGCGGGGTATTTCCCTATGGGTCTGTCGCTGGAGCGTATTTTCAAGGATATGCCAAACGTGCCGTTCAATGACGACGTGTGGCCAAAATTCCTGCGTGAAAACGCACAGCGCGTGTTTAAGGTTTGACGTTACGACCTGGTTATTGCTCAGGAAAGTAGAGGCTAATTGTATCGACGATGCAGGCGGGGCGCTCTTGGCCTTCCACTTCTACGGTAATACGAACAACAGAGCGAATCCCGCCTTTGGCTTCATCAACCTTAATTATTTCTCCCCGGCCGCGAACTTTTGCATTGACTTTAACCGCCGCGGGGAAGCGTACGCTGTCCACACCATAGTTAACACCCATGGCGAATTTATCAATATGCAGCATCTGTGGCAGGAACAGGTTGGCCAGCGACAGGGTTAAGTAACCATGCGCAATAGTGCAACCAAAATCCGACTCGCGTGCCGCGCGCTCGGGGTCAACGTGAATCCACTGGTGATCGCCAGTGGCAGCGGCAAACTGGTCGATGCGCTGTTGGTCAATTTCAATGTAGTCGGTGGGGCCAAGCACGGTGCCGTCCTGGCCCAGCAGATCATGCGGGGTAGCGAATACTTTCTGTGTCATGACGGGGCTATCTCTTATCGGCTTAAAGTTAGTTAGAATGCAGCGGGCGGTGTGGACTCGCTACGCAGTGGTAAATTTTAACAGTAAGGTGGCAGCTGTGCTGCAAATACCAGGGCTTTTGAATGATGCACGACTATAGCAATCAAACCGTTATCGTTACCGGCGGCGCCGGCCACATAGGCAGGGCCATCAGCGAGCACTACCTGGCAGCGGGCGCCAACGTTGTTATCTGCGGCCGGCGTGAACCAGCGCAGCCGGTGGCAAGCGCTGGTCGCAGTGCGGAGTTTGTGCAGGCCGATATTCGCGACGCAACGCAATCGCAGCGGGTGGTAGATGCCGCACTGGAAAAATTCGGCAGCATCGATGTATTAATTAATAACGCCGGCGGTAGCCCGCCGGTTGACGCGATCGATGCCAGCGCGGAGTTTACGCAAAAAATTATCCAGCTAAACCTGGTTGCGCCGTTGGTTTTATCGACCCAGTGTGCGGCGGTTATGCGTGGGCAACAAACGGTTGGCAACATCATCAATATCGCCAGCGTGAGTGCAACCCGGCCATCGCCTGGCACGGCTGCTTACGGCGCTGCAAAGGCCGGCCTGCTCAGCGCAACGCGTTC
>JABDNS010000072.1 GCA_013043705.1 Pseudomonadales bacterium | reverse complement strand
CCAACATCCAATTCATCGGTAACACCCATACCGCCGTGCATTTGCACGGCTTCATTACTAATTAATTTGTAGCAGTTGTTGGCCAGTGTTTTGGCCAGGCTAACCTGCTTGGCGGTATCTTCGGCGCCATTATCAATGCTTGCCAGGGCATTGCCTACCGCCGAGCGCAAGCTTTGCAGCTCACAATACATCAGCGCTGCGCGGTGCTGCAGCGCCTGGAAACTGCCGATTTTTACGTCGAATTGTTCGCGCTCTTTCAGGTAGTCGATAGTGCGATCAAAGAGTGCTTCGCAGCCGCCCAGCATTTCCGCCGCCATGCAGGCCGCGCCTCGTTCCAATGCAGGCGTAAGAATTTTCCAGGCCTGGCCAACCTCGCCAATAACTTGATCGGCGCCAATGGCCACGTTATCAAACGAGATCGTGGCGCTATTGCGGCTGTCCATTAGTAAGGTTCGTTTAATAGTCGCACCAGCTTGTAGCTTATCGACCAGCACCAACACAAGCCCCTGTGTTTCGCTGATATCACCGGATGCCCTGGCCAGCACAATAATTTTGTCTGCGCTGTGCCCATCCAACACAAAAGTTTTTTTGCCCTGCAAGCTGTAACCTTGCGAGGTTTGCGTTAAGGCGGTGCTGCAGGTGCTCGGTGCGTGGTGCGAACTTTCCTCCAAAGCCAGGGCAAGTGTAAGCTCGCCGCTGGTTACGGCCTCAAGCAACGTGGCATGTTGCGATTGATTCGCAACCGCTTCGAGTATCGACGCGCCCAGTACAATGCTGGCAAACAGCGGCGAGGCACTCAGGTTGCGACCGCAGGCTTGCATAACCGCGCCCATCCCCAGCCAGCCAAAGCCAAGTCCACCCGCCGATTCAGGTAGCGCGGTGAGTGGAATGCCCATTTCCACAAGTTGCTGCCAGAGTTCAGGGCTGTAGCCAAGTTCATCTTTTGAGTCGCGCAGTTTACGCAGCGCGTCAACTGGCGCATGCGCACCAAGAAACTCCTCGATAGTGTTTTTTAGCAGGCGTTGTTCGTCGTTTAATATCATGGCGTGTTGGCTTGGGTGAATCGGGCGATCAAATTAGTGGCGTGCGCATTGCGCAGCGTTCAGCGCGAGGGCAGCCCCAGCGCGCGCTTGGCAATGATGTTGAGTTGAACTTCGGATGTACCTCCGGCAATGGTGTACGCCTTGGTGCTGGCCCAACTTTGCGATGCAACTTGTTCTTCACGGTTGAATTCGTCGTCGTCCCAGCTAAGGCCGCGATTGCCAAGAATAGAAAGCATCAATTCATCGCGATTTTTCAGTTCCATGGTTGCGGAATATTTCATAATTAGCGGCAAGTTGGGGTCTGCGTCTTCGGTTTTTGCGCTAAAGAATATACGTGTACCATTGAGTAAATCGGCATGGTTGTGCATTAAATGACGGGTGATTTCGCTGCGCAGTTTATGATTTTTAATTTTTCCTTGCTCATCTGTGCCGATATATTTTTTCGCAGTTGCGACCACGTCTGGCCCTTGTGCGCTAAAAAACTCTTCACCGCTCATTAATTTTCTTTCGTACTGCAGCACGCGTTTGGCAATAGCCCAGCCGGCGTTCAGTTCGCCCAGCAGGTTTTCCTTGGGCACTTTCACGTCGTCCAGAAAGGTCTGGCAGAATTCGGACTTGCCGCTGATTAATTCAATCGGCGACGTTGAAATGCCCTCTGTGTTCATGTCGATGAGTAGCACGCTAATACCCTGGTGCTTGGGCGCTTCGAAGTCGGTGCGCACCAGGCAAAAAATCCAGTCGGATTTGTCGG
The DNA here is from genome assembly GCA_013043705.1 of Pseudomonadales bacterium. Classification (GTDB taxonomy): domain Bacteria; phylum Pseudomonadota; class Gammaproteobacteria; order Pseudomonadales; family UBA7434; genus UBA7434. The sequence continues at coordinate 8,604 of JABDNS010000072.1, read as the reverse complement.
CGCCGCTGGTCCATATTTTGGTGCCGTTAACCAGGAAGTGGTCGCCCTTGTCATCGGCACGGGTTTTCAAGCTCGCAAGGTCCGAGCCGGCGCCCGGTTCGGAGTAGCCCTGGCACCAGCGTGTATCGCCACGTGCGATGGGCGGGAGATGCTGCATTTTTTGCGCTTCTGTACCGTACTCCATGATCACCGGCCCGAAATATGCCTGGCCCTGGTCAAACACCGGGCTTGGGCATTTAAGCCGTGCCATTTCGCGTTTAAGGATTTTGGCTTCACCGGCAGACAGTCCACCACCGCCGTATTCTGCCGGCCAGCCAGGGGTAATCCAGCGCTTTTCGAGCATACGCTGGAACCAGACCTCGGCGTCTTTATTCGGAAATTGCTTATTCGGGCCGGCCAGCACTGTGTCACCCGCAGTCCTGTTTGGCTGGCGAATGGAGAGCGGGCAGTTATCCTCTAGCCAAGCGCGAGCGTCGCGCTTGAACGCGGCCAAGTCAGCCATAGGGATCATCCTCAGAATAAAACAGAGTAAGTGCTCGACATAGTTTATGAACAAGCGCGCCAGGAAGCCACTGGCAGAATAGCCAATTCGGGCTATGACTTTTCGCGCGTAATGGCGCTCAAAATGGTGCAATGCGGCAGCTTCTGCCACTAGCACTAGCGCTGCGGTGAGCGCTAGTGGCCTATTGCTGATTTAGGCTTGCACGCATAGAGCGCTTCGCCGCTTAGGACGCCTCGGCGTCGAAGCGGATTGGCATCGATTTAATCGTGCTGGTGAAATAGCTACGCATGTAAGTTAGATCGCCGGCAAATTGCGGATTGCGCATTCTTGGAATCAATTCCTTGAAAATAGTGCGCAGTTCGGCGCGAGCCAGGTTCATGCCCAGGCAGAAATGTTCACCAATGCCGAATGAGCGGTGCTCGCGGGAGAAATTTTTCATGCGTTTGGCACGATGAATATCGAAAGACATTGAGTCATCGCCAAAAACATCTTCGTCGTGGTTTACCGCATGGTAGTGCATCACCACCTTGTCGCCTTTCTTGATGGTTTCTCCGCAAAGCTCAACATCTTCGGTGGCGGTACGGCGCATCATCACAAATGCGGTGTTGTAGCGAATAATTTCTTCCACTGCATCGTGGATATCTTCCGGGTGGTCGACAAGGTGCTGGAGCTGCTCGGGGTGCTCCATGAGCAGGCGAAGCCCTTGCGAGGTAACCGAACGGGTGCTCTCGTTGCCGCCAACCAGTATCAGGATAAACATCCAGCCGAACATCTCATCGCTTACCGGAACGCCATCTACTTCGCCCTCCAGCAGGCTTTGCGCCACCATGCTGGTCGGGTTCTCTCGTTGCCTGGCGGCCAATTCCGTTGCGTACATCAGCACGTTAGCGCTGGCGACCATCGCTTCATCCGGGTCTACGGTTACATCCGGGTCATCCCGGAATGCCATAATATTGGTCCACTCGAAAAACTGTTTGCGCTCGTCCTGCGGCACACCCATGATTTCCAGGATGGCCATCAGTGGCAGTTCCGCGGCAAGTTCTTCCACCGCCTCGCATTCACCCCGGTGCGCAACGTTGTCGATAATTTCTTTGGCTTTCTGGTCCAGCCAGGGTTGCATGGCTTTCACTGCCTTGGCGGTAAAGGCATCGCGGACAATTTTGCGGTAGCGCTGGTGCTTTGGCGGATCCATGCAGATAATCTGGTTGTCGCGGATAATCGGCCAGGTTTCTTCCTTGGACATCTCCATCGGGAACGGCCCTTCGAGCTCCGATGAAAACAGGGCAGGGTTCATGCTGATAAAGTCGACAGCATCGCGCTTGACTGCCGCCCAGTAAGGCACGCCCTCTACCGGGTCGTCGCGGTAGACCAGCGAGCCGGCCTGGCGATATTTGGCCAGTTCTTCGTAGGGCATGCCCTGCGTGTAGAGGTCGACGTCAAGCAGGTTGGCGAAGGGGCATTTACTCATGGGTTATTCTCGCTGTTTTTTGCAATACGCGCACGATGCGTGTGGGCGCGCTGCGCGGCGGTGAATCATAGCAGGCTTAATTGCGATTGCGCGGCAGGGTATATGCAGGTTGATCGCAGCGTATTATAATCATCATTGTACAAGTGTCAATAGGCTTTTGGATGAGAATATCTCGATTGTTTGGCTGTAGGCATTGGCCTGTTGTGCATCGGTCGATTGTGCATCGGTCGATTGTGCATCGGTCGGTTGTGCAATGGCTTGCACTGCTTTTGGGTTTTGCGCTGCTGGCTGCCTGTTCAAAGCTCGAAGACCCGACGCTGCACCCGGCCTTCGACCCCGCCAACACTAGCCCGCCGCCGCCCAAGCCGGCCACCGCGCCCAGTGAGCTGCGTAACGCATTTTTCGGCGATTTGCACATTCATACCAGCCTTTCTACCGACGCCTTCGTGATGGGTGTGCGAGCGATGCCCGATGACGTATACCGTTTTGCCAAGGGTCATGCCATAGCGCATGCAGCTGGCTACCCGATACAGATAAAGCGCCCGCTGGATTTTGCGGCGATAACCGACCACGCTGAATATCTCGGCGAAGCGCGCCTAGCGAACATAGATTATCCGACCACGAAAAAAACCATGCGCGAAATATTGCTCGAGGGCAATGCGTTTTCCATCACCAAAGACTGGCTACAAACGGTTTTAAAATTCCGCAAACAGGGATTCGGCCTGACCGAGCCCAACAAAGAGATTCTTGCCAATAGCTGGCAGCTCACCATCGATGCCGCGCAGCGACATAATGAACCGGGCGTTTTTACCAGCTTTATTGGCTATGAATGGTCATCGTATGTTGGCGAGATAGCGGTGCACATTCACCGTTGCGTTATCTATCGCGACAGCAAGGTTTCGGCGCTGCCATTTAGCTCGCTCGACAGTTCGCGCCCGGAAGACTTGTGGAAATTTTTGCAGCGCGAATCAGACAGGGGTATCAAAGCCTTTGCCATTCCACACAATGCCAACGTTAGCAAAGGCAACATGTATGCCCGTGTTGATTCCAATGGCAAAGCGTTAACGCACGTCTACGCGGAGGCGCGGCGTCGCTGGGAGCCAATTAGCGAAATACTACAAATCAAGGGTGCCAGCGAAACGCACCCGCTATTATCGGCGGAAGATGAGTTTGCTAACTTTTCGCTTGCCTCAATGCAACCGGGCGATGAGCCAGAGGGCGTGTACGAGCTGCAAGGTAGTTACATGCGCGATGCGCTGCGCACCGGTATCGAAATGCAGCGCAGCGAGGGCTTTAACCCGTTCCGCTTTGGCGTTATCGGCTCCACCGACAGCCACAATGCCAGTTCGCCTACCGAGGAGTCTGATTACAGCGGCAAGCTGCCGATTATGGATGGCAGCGCAGGGCTGCGCACTAATGAGGCAACCCTGTTGCCCAAAGGCATAAATCCTGCCAACAGCTGGTCATCGGGTGGGCTGGCGGGCATATGGGCAAAAGAAAATACCCGCGAATCACTGTTTGACGCGATGCGGCGCAAGGAGACTTTTGCCACCTCCGGGCCAAGAATTATGGTCAGGTTTTTCGCCGGCTGGGATTACGATGCAGCCCTATTGAGTGACGCTGGATTTGTAGCTAAAGCCTATGCGCAGGGCGTGTCTATGGGCGGGCAAATAAGCAATGCCTCAAAGGGCAGTTCGCCTCGATTCCTGGTGGCCGCGCTTAAAGATCCAATCGGCGCCAATCTCGATCGCGTGCAAATTATTAAAGGTTGGAGCGGTGTCGATGGCCAGAGCCATGAGAAAATTTATAACGTGGCGCTTTCGGGTAATCGTGAAGTGGCTGCCGATGGAAGCGCGCAGCCGGTTGGCAACACGGTAGATCTTGCCACTGCAAGCTACAGTAATAGCATCGGCGCTGCGGAGCTGTCTGCGTTTTGGCAAGACCCGGATTTTAAGCCTGGGCAAAATGCCTTTTACTATGCCAGGGTACTTGAGATTCCCACGCCGCGATGGTCGACCTATGATGCGGTGAAGTTGGGTAGTGAACCGATGCAGCCCGCCACGATCCAGGAGCGCGCGATTACCTCGGCTATCTGGTACTCGCCTTGAGCTGCACCTCTTGCTGCACCGCTGCAAGGTAATTAGCGTAACAGTATTCCAGGAAGCGCTGGATGGCGGCGACCGTGTGGGTGCTGCGCGGCGAATGGAATATATCGAAAGCGTGTTGTGTATTCGGGAGCTCAGCGTAAACCACAGGGTTGCTCGCGTTCGTACGCAGCGCTTCTACGAAAATTCGCGCTTCTTCTACAAACGCAAGGCTATCGTGGGTACCGTGAATCACCAGCATTGGCGGCGCGTGTGGCCCAACATGCGAAAGCGGCGAAAGCTGTTCCCACAAATCATAGGCTTCAGCTTTAGGGGCGGGCATTACTTGTTGGCCCAGGAATTTTTCCATCGATACTTTGCCGCGAGTATTGTGCCGGTCGGTAAAATCGAAAATCCCGTAGAAGGGCACACAAGCTTGCACCGCCAGATCAATTTCTTCAAAACCTGGCTGCCAGGCTTTGATATGTGGTGTTAGCGCGGCCAGCGATGAAAGATGCCCGCCGGCCGAGCCGCCGGTAATGGCGATAAATTCCGGGTCGCCACCATACTCCGCAATATGCTGTTTTATCCAGGCCAGCGCTTTCTTAACGTCTTCGATATGCGCCGGCATGCGGTTTTGCGGGCCAAGCCGATAGTTAATCGCAACGCAAACCCAGCCATTTTGTGCCAGCTGGTGCATCAGCGGTAAGGCCTGTTCTTTTTTGTCGCCAATTACCCAACCGCCGCCGTGCACCTGTAACAATACCGGCGAGGGCGAATTCGCTGCATTTCGCGCCCGGTAAATATCCAGCCGATTCCTTGCATGGTCGCCGTATACCACGTCGCTGATTTTCTCGACGCCGGGTCTGCGCATGCGAAACGGATGTAACCAGTCGCGGCTTTGGCTGGCATCCAGTAGTTGGAAAGGGCGATCGGGAGAAAGTGCATCGCCAATGTCCAACTGGCGAAACAGTGCTGCATAAATGCTTCCCGCTGCCTGGCCATCGCGATGAATCTTCCATTGCAGTGCCATACAAACCAACATGGCAGCCAATGCGATTTTGTCAGCACTGCTTTCGAGCGAACCGAAACCGAGCTTCAGCGCAATCGCAATAGATTCCCAAATTAAGTGAAACCAGGCCAGTTCGGCGCCCAGCCAGGCGATAAAAAACCATGGCAGCATCAGCCAGCCAATGCGCTTAATGCGGATATAAACCGCGGCGGTGAGGAGTACACTTATTACGCTGAGAAATACGAACATAAAGGCTTAGGGCTGCTTATTGAAAACGGCGAATCAGTTGATTGATAGTGGTGTCGATTTCCTCAATCGCTTGTTCGCGCGTCATGCGCCCGTTGCGATAATAAAGAAAACAGGTTTTAACTATATTAAAGCAGTACTCAATAAACAGCGCGCTCTGCAGCGATGGTATGGAAAAATTGTCTTCCAGGATTGATGCAAACAAGCCCTCGAAATACCATTTTTGTTCGCTGTTAGGTGCGTAATCCGGGTTCAGCTCTGCGTTGTAGCGCAAAATCAGTGGTGCGATGCCATTCTCTTCAAACAAATCAAAAACTGCACCAAAGATGGTAATCGTTTCGGGATTGCTACTGCTGCCCGTGTACTTTTCGATTGCGGCCCGGGTTTGTTCCGGCGCGTTAACGTGCGACGAGAGCTTCTCATAGAAGCGTTCGGCGATTTGGGCGTGCAGGTCGGTAACCTTTGGAAAGTAATGGTAAACCAGCGAACGCGTACAGCCAGCTTCTTTGGCGATACGCGCGTAGCGAGCGGCATCAATACCTTCTTCATCAATAAGCCTGGCGGCAATATCGATCAGTTGGCTGCGCCGCAGGTCTGCTTGATCTTGCTCTGCATTGGGCGTTTCATTGTTGCTAATGAGCATGCTCCCGGAATAAGCTGGTTGTGCATTTGTCGTTCTCTATTTTCTGCAATCATATCAAGATATGCCGGCAATTCCTGTGTATTGATGCAACCGGCCCTGCCCGCAATTGAAGTGACTGGCCTGGCTAGTTAGCGGAAAGTATTTCTGATGCCCCATCCACGTCCCAGTAGACTTTTAAAGAAGTTAGCTTGCCTGCGTCATTGGTTTCGTAAATCGCAACCATTTCCATGTAAGTTTTTATGCCATGGATGCGGATTGCAGAGGTCATAACAACGCAGGCGATGTTGTCACCCACGTTAATTCTTTTTTGAGGGATGACCAAAAGGTCGACAGGCCCAATCATGGTATCCCAGAATTCTTCCAATCGAGCCTTGCCTGCAAAGCCTTTGCCCTCCGGGTCGTGTTGCGATTTTCCAACCGGATCGTGCACCACGGCATTGTCATCGAACAGGTCTAGCCAGGCCTGCTTGTTGCCCAGCCCTGCATTGGCAATGGATAGCCGATGCGCACGCATGGCCGGTGTATCTTTCGCTGGGCAGCTGGTGTCTAGCAGTGAGCTGCTGACGCTGAAGTTGGCGCTATCGTTCATGGTTTTCTCCGCTGTCTGGCGAGCACTGAATTCTAATCCATATGAGCTGCGGAGCTAGCGAGTGCTAGCTGCTGAAATGATATATTGTTTACTGTATATGCGTTATGTGTGCGAAAGCAATTACCGGAGTTCGAGTTTGTGGATCAAGCTGTAAAAGGCCCGGAGCATGCCGCGCTGGGTGCATGGCTCGACCAGCAGTGCGAGACAGTATCGAGTTGTCGGTTGCACTGAAGCGTGTTGGTGATACCGAGGCAGTGTGTGGTGCTGCAGTGTATTTTGCCTCTGTGGCGTCCAGTTACACCACTGGTGCCCGCCTGGCTAGCGATGGTGGTGTCAAGCCCTGATGCATCGACAACTAGTTTGCCGTGCCTATTGCCAGTAGGAACGCATTACCTGGTGTTTTAATTTTAATCGATGAGCACAGATATGTACCGAAGCATTTTGATTTTATTGGTTGGCGCAGTTTTCACTGTGTTAGTGCCAAGCCAGTTATTGGCAGCGAATAGCAATTGGCCTGCTTATGGCCTGGATAACAACGAGCAGCGATTTAGCAAGCTCGATCAAATTAACCAGGCTAACGTGAACCAGCTCGGGCTCGCCTGGTGGTTTGAAACCGATTTCAATCGAGGGCTTGAAGCAACGCCGATCGTGCTCGATGGCATAATGTATTTTACCGGTAACTGGAGCGTGGTTTATGCCGTAGATGCGCTAACTGGCAAATTGCTTTGGCGTTACGATCCTGAGGTTCCCAAAGCGTGGGGCAAGATGGCCTGTTGCGATGTGGTCAATCGCGGCGTGGCGGTGGCCGATGGCAAAGTGGTGTTTGGCGCGCTGGATACGCGTTTGATTGCGCTGGACCAGCGTAGCGGTGAACTGCTTTGGCAAACCAAAACTGCCGATACAAAAAAGTGGCCCTATACGATTACCGGTGCGCCGCGCATCGCGAATGGCAAGGTCTTCATTGGCAACGGTGGTGCGGAATACGGGGTGCGCGGCTTTGTTGCCGCCTATGATTTGCAAGACGGCGAACAACTCTGGAAATTTTATACCGTACCCGGTAATCCTGCGGATGGCTTCGAGAACGAAGCTATGGCGCGCGCCGCGCAAAGCTGGAATGGGCAGTGGTGGAAATTCGGTGGCGGCGGTACTGTGTGGGATTCCATTGTTTACGATGAGGAGCTCAACCAGTTGTATATTGGCGTGGGTAATGGCTCGCCATGGAATCGTGAAATTCGTAGCCCCGGTGGTGGGGACAACCTGTACCTTTCTTCCATCGTCGCGCTAAACCCCGATTCGGGCGAATATCTTTGGCACTACCAGGAAACACCCGCCGAAACCTGGGATTACACTGCGACCCAGCCGATTATGCTGGCCGAAACAATGTGGCAGGGAGAGCAGCGAAAAGTCATTTGGCACGCGCCCAAAAACGGTTTCTTTTTTGTTATCGACAGAACCAACGGCAAACTGCTTTCGGCTGAACCCTTTGCGAGGGTTAACTGGGCCAGTGGCTACGACCTTGAAACGGGGAGGCCCATTTTTACCGAAGACGGCGACTATAAAGACGAGGCGAAGTTTGTTTACCCGTCTTCTGGTGGCGCGCACAATTGGCATCCTATGGCGTACAGTTCTGAAACCGGGTTAGTTTATATTCCGGTTATGGATGTTGGGGTTGAGTTCGCAACCAACAATAAAACCGAATACACCTGGGGCGAATGGAATTTGGGTGTCGAGATGGACGCGCCCTCGACGGACAGCGCCATGTTCCTGAAAATGCTGATCGAGCGCATTCCCAAGGGCTCGCTGCTGGCTTGGGATCCGGTACAGCAAAAAGCAGCCTGGGCCTTGAAGCGCAAGTACTCGCTGAATGGTGGTGTTTTGGCAACCGCGGGCAAGCTGGTTTTCCAGGGCACAGGCGACGGGCGCTTTACCGCGGTTGATGCCGTCTCGGGCAAAGAAATGTGGAGCTACCCCACGCAAGTAGGCGTTATCGCGCCGCCGGTAACCTACACCGTTAACGGTGAGCAGTATGTATCCGTGCTGGCCGGTTGGGGCGGGGTAAT
>JABDNS010000057.1 GCA_013043705.1 Pseudomonadales bacterium | reverse complement strand
TGTCCCCTCTTTAAAAAAACCACCGCTTGCGGTGGTTTTTTTATGCGCAACTATTTTATGCCCGCCTACTTCGCGTCCGGCTGTTTAATGTACAGCCAAGGCTTCAACTGCTTGCGTTAACTGCCGAGCCAACAAAACTTGCATCAATGTAATGCATGACATTGCAAAAATACTAGTGAAATCAAGCAGAAGTGCTTCAGCTTTACTACCCTCTCTAAGCATATAGCGGTAATTGGCCTTAAGGTCGAAAACTAAACAAAGAGCTGGCGCTGTGTATTTTCCTAAAAGTCCGGATTTATCTCGAGTTATCCAAATCATTGCTTTTATTGCAGCGGTCCCGCTGGGATTCCCTGCGGTGGCTTTTGCGCAGGAAGATGATTTTTTGATGGAAGAAATACTGGTTACCGCAACCAAGCGTGCAGCCAGCATCCAGGATGTTCCCATTTCGGTACAGGGTTTGGGTTCGGATATTTTTGAAAGTCGCGGTACGGTCGACCTTCGCGGCATCGTGCAATTAAGCCCCAGCGTCAGTCTTATTACCTCGCAGTCTGTTGCGAATACAGCTTCTATTCGCATACGTGGTATCGGTACTACCGGTAATAACGCGGGTTTTGAAAGCTCGGTGGGTATTTTTGTCGACGGCGTATACCAGCCCAGGCCCGGCATTGCTTTTGGTGAATTTGCCGATATCGATCAAGTCGAAATTTTGCGTGGCCCGCAAGGCACTTTATTTGGCCGAAACACATCAGTTGGCGCGATTAGTGTTAAATCCAAGCGTCCGGATATTTTTGATAGCGATGGTCACGCCTCGCTGTCGGTTGGTAATTACGGCATGGTAAATGTGAGTGGTGGTTTCAACAAGCCACTGGCCGATACCATGGCAATTCGGATTGGCGGTTCTTATCGCAACCGGGAAGGCACGGTTAGCAATGCGGATTCTTCGCTGCCCGATTCTAACGATATGGATCGATACCTGCTTCGCGCGCAGTATCTTTGGGAACCAACCGAAGCGTTAAGTTTGCGCGTAATTGCGGATGCATCTGAAAGCGATGAGCGTTGCTGTGACCCGGTTTTAGTTTCACTGAATACCACTGGTCCTGCACAGCCACCCGGTACGACGGTGGATCCTGCCACTGCACGCGAAGAAAGAATTACCGACAGCCAGGGCCGTGTGGAAAGTTCTGACCAGTCTGGGATATCAGCGGAGCTGATTTGGAATATCAATGATGGCCTGGAGCTCACCTATTTGCCAGCCTACCGCGAATCCGAAGCGCGTAGCTATGGCGATGATGATTTTACTGCGGCGGATGTGGTGCGAACTGATCCGGGTGCGCCGAATGAGGGTGGAATCGAATCCATGACCCATGAGTTCCGGCTGCATGGAGAAGCATTGGACGGCGCACTGGACTGGCTATTCGGGATTTATTACGGCGATGAAGATATCAGCGAATTGTCCGTAAGAGTTGCAGGCAATGATGTTGGCTTCCCGGCAAATGCGGCCAACTTGTTCAAACAAAGTGCAGAGTCTTATTCTATTTTTACGCACAACATAATTTCGTTAACCGATCTGTTGTCGTTAACGCTTGGAATTCGTTATGTTGACGAGCGCAAGAGGGGCGGGCTGGTTTCTTCTGTGGGAAATAATGCTGCGTGTCCAGCACCTGACGGCAATCCGGCTAATGACCCGCCGATCCAATGTAACCCGATTTTCACGCCTGCTAACCAGACCGATCTTTATGATCTTTATCCCAATGCCAAATTTGAGGATGACGCGCTTACCTACACTGCAAATCTTGCCGCATCGCTTAACGATGATGCAATGATTTATGCATCCGTATCGGAAGGCTTTAAAAGTGGTGGATTAAACCTCGATATCACTGGTACGGGCTTTGTCACACCAACTTTTGATTCCGAGGTTGTAACCTCTTACGAACTCGGCGCAAAGATGCGTTTGTTAGGCGGCATGATGACAGCCAACCTGACCGTATTCCATATGGATATTGACGACTTCCAGCTGCTCACTTTTAGCGGTGTAAGTTTTAGCGTATTTAACGTAGAGAAGGCTATGTCGACAGGCGCAGAGCTGGACGTGGATGCTTATATCTCCGAAAATTTGCAAATTAATGCCTCAATTGCCTATACCGATGCGCGCTTCCCAAGCGACTGCTCGAACAACCCGGTTGCCGTTAGTCAATGTGGCAACGATATGCCAAACGCGCCCGACTTCGCGGCGGTCGTGGGAGCAGACTGGACGCTGCCAATTAACCCGGATGTGAAACTGGTGATCACGCCTAATGCGCGCTTTGAATCCAGTTCCCAGCCATCGCCGTTTGTCCCCTCTTTCAAACAAAAGTCGAATACCGTAATAGACTTAAGCGCGAGTTTTGCTGGTGTGGACGACAGGTTTTCGGTTGCACTATGGGGCAAAAACCTCACTAACGAAAATAACTACACGCGCGCATTTGATACCGTATCTAACCTACTTGCACCGCCGGGAACTTCTGGTTCGCAGTATTCATGGCTTATCGATCCTCGCACCTACGGGGTAACGTTCCGCACCAAGTTCTGATTTTCTATAGGTATAAAAAACGGCACCAAATGGTGCCGTTTTTCTTTTCCCGTTATGGGTTTATCATGCCGGCATCGCCATCAGGAGGTTGCCAGCATGAACGACCACGCAGCAGAAGAAAAATTTAACCTCGACTGGCGAATTGTCTTTGGTATCAGTGTTTCTACTATCTGGATCGGCGCCGGGCTTTTTTACTTGCTGGTTATCGTTGGCGGGACCAACTTTGTCTATCTTCCTACTGCCGATATCGGCAGTTTCCTCGAAGGTGCATTCGCGCCGCTGGCATTTCTCTGGCTTGTTATCGGCCACTTCATGCAGCAAAAGGAAATCACCGCCAACACCATGGCAATCAGCCTGCAGGAAAAAAGCGCGCGCAGGCTGGAATTGCACTCCCAGCGCGACAGCTATTTCAAATTGCTTAACCTTGTGCAGGGGCAGTTGGGTTCCATCGCCGCTTTTCAATACATGTCGGTATGCGGCCCCACCGGCACAAGCGAAATAAGCAACGACGAATTTGCAGAGCAGCGCGCGCGGACTGACAACACGGATCACGCCTGGTTCGTACGTAAAATGATTGGCGTGGCACTGCGCAATATGAGCGAGCCCGTGGCGATGCGCGATGTGTTTTTAGGCACGGAAGTGCGCGAGCGGCATTCTCGCAATTATTTAAGAACTTTCGAAAAATTGCTCGAGAATGCAAAAAGCGTCGATACCGACGACATGATCTGCGATGCGCTATTGTATGGCTCTGCGGTTGGTATGCTTTACCGTATTATTCGCCACGCTAGTGGCGAGGACGCACTCAACCCGTTTACAGGCTTAGCCGGCGGGCCGGTTGAGCTTGATCACCAGGAAGCCTAACCATAGTTGGCAAGCGCGCGCCAGATTGCCAGCAACGCGAGTAGGGTCAGCATCACCTTAACAATCCACACGAAGCGCTTGGCGTCGAGCTTGTTGCGCAACCGTGTGCCAATCAATGATCCTGCTATCGCAGCGATACCCATCAACACAATTTCCGCCGCGTAACTTGAAAAAGCAAACCCGGCGCCGATAAAAACAATTATTTTGAGTATGTGGCCGGTAGTCATGAATATGGCCATGGTGCAAACAATCTGGTGGTGGTTGTCCAGCCGGCGCAGCAATAGCGGCATGGGTAGTGGCCCCGGTGCGCCTACCATCAAACCAAGCCCCGACTGGATTGCGCCAATAAGAAAAAACGATTCGAAGCGCCCAACCAGGCGTTGGAACGCATTGCTCCATGTGGTGAGCAAGATGTAGCAACCAATCATGATGGGTATCAGCGTTAGCGATACGTTAAAAACCAACAGTGTTGCAAGCGCCACGCCGAGTATTGAGCCTAATGTGTGCTGTGCTACGAACTGCCACTGAATATGCCGCCATGCCATGATCGCGCGACTGCTGTTGCTTAAAAGTTGTACCGCGCTATGCACAGGCACCAATGCGGCAGCGGGCAGGAAAGTGGGTAACGAGGCAATAAGTAGCATGCCGCCGCCAAAACCGAAAACACCGGCAACCGTCGATGTTGAGAATGCGATCAGTGCCAGTGCAATCGCGGCGGGGTCAAGTTCGGGCAAAATCAGGCTCGCTGGAAAGTGCAGGGCCACTGCAAATTTATCGTTAACGGTTTGAAAATTAGCAAATTTTTCCGCTGCTGTCGCGATGGGCAACTAAAATTAGTGAATGAAGACGGGATTGGTATTATCAGGCGGTGGTGCACGCGGTGCATACCAGGTTGGCGTATTAAAAGCCATTGCCGACCTGCACCCGAAACATGCCAGTAACCCTTTCTCCATCATCAGCGGCACGTCGGCAGGCGCCATCAACGCGGTAGCGCTGGCGGCATCGGCCAACAACTTCAGGCTGGGTGTTAAAAAGGTTGAAAAGCTTTGGTCCAGCTTGCATGTCAATCGTGTGGTGAGGGCCCGCGCGGTGGACCTGGCATGGAATGCATTGAAGCTGTCGGCCTCGTTGTTCAACAAGGGCGTTGCAAGGCACAAACCATTGGCCATGCTCAATAACGACCCGCTGCGTGACCTGCTGTCGCATATTATCCGCTTCAATAACATCCAGCGCCGCATCGATGCCGGTTACCTGGAGGCGGTGGCAATAACCGCCACCAGCTACGCCACCGGTAACTCGGTATCCTTTTTCCAGGGCAATCCGGACCTCATGCATTGGCGGCGCAACAAGCGCATCGGTGTGCCGGCTATTCTTGATGTGCGCCACCTGCTGGCATCGTCGGCAATTCCCAGTGTGTTTCCGGCCGAGAAAATCCATCGGCAATACTTTGGCGATGGCTCGCTCAGGCAGCTGGCGCCGTTGAGCCCGGCGCTAAAGCTTGGCGCCGACCGCATCCTGGTGATCGGGGTGCGCGGACACCAGCGAACGCCCATTGCGGCCAGGCGAGACCATATGCCGTCCATGGCGCAAACGGTGGGCCACATATTCAACTCCGCGTTTATCGATACCCTGGAAGGCGACCTGGACAACCTGCTGCGCATCAACGAGCTACTGGGTGTGATACAAAACGAAGCCCCATACTTCGAAGGCAACCTGCTCAAGCCGATCGATACGCTGGTGATTCGCCCATCGGTAGATTTCGACAAGTTGGCCACCGAGCATATTGCCGACCTGCCGCGAGGCCTGCGTACGGTGCTTAAGGCAATGGGGGCAGGCGGTGCCAGTGGCGGCGGTAACCTGGCCAGCTATTTGATGTTTGAGTCGGCTTATTGCAAAGAGCTTATCCAGTACGGCTACTCCGATGCGATGGCCGAAGCCGAGCATATCCGGCAGTTCTTTTCGCTTCAAAATTAACGGGTTCCTACCCCTTTACTTCCTCAATACCCGACTATAGAATGCGCGCTCGCTTTTGCAGGGGCAGGTGGCTTCGTGCCGGATTTCCAGCCTACCAACGCGGCTAACATCCCGCTCTGCATAAGAATTTGATGAAATTGCGGTGCCTTCCCTTGTTACGCGGAGCACTGGTTCTTTTTTTGAGGAGTTTACTACGTGGTACAGAACCAACGTATTCGGATTCGCCTGAAAGCTTTTGATCATAGATTAATCGACTCCTCTGCAGCTGAGATCGTGGAAACCGCCCGCCGAACTGGCGCGCAGGTCCGTGGCCCCATCCCTTTACCTACTCGTAAAGAGCGGTTCACAGTTCTCATCTCACCTCATGTCAACAAGGACGCGCGTGACCAGTACGAAATTCGTACCCACAAGCGCTTGATGGACATAGTCGAGCCCACTGAAAAAACGGTCGATGCGCTGATGAAGCTCGATCTGGCAGCGGGTGTAGAAGTACAAATCAGCCTCGGCTAGGCGCAAGCCAGCCGGGATAGAAGCGTCAGCAGGCAGCGCACCCGCGCAATCGTTGGCGATCTTCAGTGTAACGCCGGAGCCAGCAATAGCTGCGCGAGGCGGCCATAGCGGGTACCCAGCCCCGTACGCTAAGAGGTTTATGTAATGACGATAGGATTGGTCGGCCGCAAGAGCGGCATGACGCGCGTATTCACCGAAGACGGCAACTCGATCCCGGTTAGTGTGGTTGAGGTTGAGCCGAATCGTATAACCCAGCTTAAAACCACCGAGCACGATGGTTACGATGCCGTGCAAGTTACGGTTGGCGAGCGCCGCGCAACCCGCGTCAAGAAAAGCGCTGCCGGGCATTTTTCCAAAGCTGAAACCGGTGCCGGCCGTGGTCTGTGGGAATTGCGCCTGAATGACGCGAGCGAAGAGCTGGCCGTGGGTAGCGCGTTAACCGTCGACAGTTTCGAGGCTGGCCAAAAGATTGATGTTACGGGTCAGAGCAAGGGCAAGGGTTTCCAGGGCGGCATCAAGCGCTGGAATTTCACTATGCAGGATGCCACCCACGGCAACTCGATTTCGCACCGGTCAAAC
Source organism: Pseudomonadales bacterium (assembly GCA_013043705.1). Classification (GTDB taxonomy): domain Bacteria; phylum Pseudomonadota; class Gammaproteobacteria; order Pseudomonadales; family UBA7434; genus UBA7434. The sequence goes on along the minus strand of JABDNS010000057.1, from coordinate 13,885 downwards.
GGTTCTATCGGGCAGTGCCAAACGCCTGGTCGCGTGTTCAAGGGCAAGAAGATGTCCGGTCATATGGGCGCCGAACAAGTCACCGTGCAAAACCTCGAAGTGGTCAGGGTTGATGCTGAACGCAACCTGATTTTGGTTAAAGGGGCCATACCAGGCGCGCCGGGCGGCGACGTGCTGATTAAGCCCGCTGTGAAAGCCAAAGCGTAAAGGCCGGGGAGATTACAGAATTATGCAACTAGCATTAGCAGCGCCTGGCAGCGCATCGGCGGGTTCGGTTGAAGTATCGGACAACGCATTTGGCAAAGCCTACAACGAGGACCTGGTCTACCAGGTTGTTACCGCCTATTTGGCCAAGGGCCGCCAGGGCACGCGAGCGCAAAAGACGCGCTCTGAAGTAAACGGTGGCGGTGCCAAGCCATGGCGCCAAAAGGGCACCGGCCGCGCGCGTGCAGGCACCATTCGTAGCCCGATTTGGCGCACGGGTGGCGTAACGTTTGCAGCCAAGCCGCAGGATTTTTCGCAGAAAGTTAACCGCAAGATGTATCGCGCAGCGTTGCGGTCAATTTTGTCGGAGCTAGCGCGGCAGGATCGCCTGGTTGTGGTGCAGGACTTTAGTCTGGATGCGCCCAAGACCAAAGCGCTGGTTGGCAAGCTGGCTGAATATGGTGTTGGCGATGCATTAATTATTACCGAAAACGTCGATGACAAGCTTTACCTGGCCTCGCGCAATTTGCACAAGACCGACGTGCGCGATGTGCACTCGGCCGACCCTGTGAGCCTGGTCGCGTTCGACAAGATTGTCATTACTGTCGATGCGCTGAAGAAATTTGAAGAGGTGTTGGGATGAATCAGGAGCGCCTGTTAAAAGTATTGGTTGCCCCGCACGTTTCTGAAAAAGCAGCGATGGCGGGAGATTTTTCCAACGCAGTAGTGTTCCGGGTTGTGCCCGATGCTAGCAAGCGTGAAATTGCAGCCGCAGTTGAGAAGTTGTTCAAGGTTAAAGTTAATAGTGTCCAGGTGAGCAATGTGAAAGGCAAGCTCAAGCGTAATCGCTTTGGTTTTGCACGCAAGCCCAGCTGGAAGAAAGCCTACGTCAATCTGGCGGAAGGTCACGATATCGATTTCGCACTGGCCGACTGATTTTGGTTTTAGTCGCCTTGCGGGTTAAATTTTTGGCAAAGAGTTTCGGAGAGTAGCGCAAATGCCAATCGTCAAGAGCAAGCCCACATCGCCCGGAAGGCGTTTTGTGGTTCGGGTGGTAAATCCCGATCTGCACAAGGGCGCGCCGCATGCACCGCTGCTCGAAAAGAAGAGCAAGTCGGGTGGTCGTAATAACGCGGGTCGCATTACTACGCGTCATCGTGGCGGTGGCCATAAGCAGCATTACCGCGTGGTTGACTTCAAGCGCAGGAAGGACGGCATACCGGCAAAGGTTGAGCGCATTGAATACGATCCAAATCGCTCGGCGCATCTTGCGTTATTGCTTTACGCCGACGGTGAGCGCACCTACATCGTTGCGCCCAAAAATGTAAAGGCGGGCGACAGCGTTGTTTCTGGAGAAGCTGCACCGATTAAACCGGGAAACTGTTTGCCACTGCGCAACATTCCGGTTGGCTCACAGGTTCACTGCGTTGAATTAAAGCCAGGCAAGGGTGCGCAGATGGTGCGCTCTGCCGGCGGCAGTTGCCAGCTTGTGGCGCGTGAAGGTACTTACGCAACATTGCGCATGCGCTCAGGTGAAATGCGCAAGGTGCTGGCCGACTGCCGCGCAACGCTGGGTGAAGTTTCGAATAGCGAGCACAATTTGCGCTCGCTTGGTAAGGCAGGCGCGTCGCGCTGGCGCGGTGTTCGCCCAACGGTTCGCGGTGTTGCCATGAACCCGGTAGACCACCCGCATGGTGGTGGTGAGGGTAAAACTTCTGGTGGCCGACATCCCGTATCTCCCTGGGGCGTGCCAACCAAGGGTTACAAAACTCGAAAGAACAAGCGTACAGACCGACTCATTGTGCGTCGTCGTAAAGCCAAGAAAGCTAATTAAGCAGGCCGGAGGAAATACAACGTGCCACGCTCATTAAAAAAAGGCCCATTTATCGACTTGCACTTGATGCGCAAGATCGAAGTGGCCAACGAAAAAAATGAAAAGCGCCCGATCAAGACCTGGTCGCGCCGGTCAATGGTTTCACCCGATATGGTGGGCCTGACAATCGCCGTGCACAACGGTCGCCAGCATGTTCCCGTTTTTGTAAGTGAAGATATGGTTGGGCACAAGTTGGGTGAATTTGCACCGACCCGAACTTTTCGTGGTCACGCAGCCGATAGAAAGGCCAAGCGCTAAAAGTATTGATTGGGGTTTGAGATGGAAGTGTCAGCAAAGTTGAGCGGTGCGCAAATTTCTGCGCAGAAAGTGCGATTGGTCGCAGACCAGATTCGGGGCAAACGCGCCGAAGACGCGCTGGATATTTTGACGTTCAGCAAAAAGAAAGCCGCAGCGATTGTTTTGAAGGTGCTCAATTCGGCGATTGCGAACGCTGAGCACAATGAGGGCGCCGATGTCGACGAATTGAAAGTGTCTACTGTGTTCGTTAACGAAGGCCGAACCATGAAGCGCCTGAAGCCGCGCGCTAAAGGTCGTGCCGATCGCATACTCAAGCGTGCTTGTCACATAACAGTCAAAGTTGCCGACTAAGCGGCCAGGTAGGAGAAGACCAGATGGGTCAGAAAGTTCATCCAACAGGCATTCGCCTCGGTATTACCAAACAGCACAGCTCAATTTGGTATGCAGAGGGTAAGGACTACGCCAAGCGCCTGGTTACAGATTTGCAGGTGCGTGATTACGTAGAAGACAAGCTCAAGAATGCCTCGGTGAGCAAGGTGGTTATTGAGCGGCCAGCACAAACGGCACGCCTAACGATTCACACCGCAAGGCCCGGTATTGTTATTGGTAAAAAAGGCGAAGACGTCGATAAGCTGCGCAAAGAGCTAGCGAAAAAAATGGGCGTACCTGTGCACATTAATATCGAGGAGATACGCAAGCCCGACCTCGACGCAAAACTGGTTGCGCAAAATATCGCTGGCCAGCTGGAACGGCGCGTGATGTTTCGCCGTGCCATGAAGCGCGTTGTCCAGAATGCCATGCGCGCCGGCGCTGAGGGCATCAAGGTACAGGTTGGCGGCCGTTTGGGTGGCGCAGAGATTGCACGTTCTGAGTGGTATCGCGAAGGCAGGGTGCCCTTGCATACCTTGCGCGCAGATATCGACTATGCAACGCATGAAGCGTTAACCACTTACGGAATTATTGGCATTAAAGTCTGGATATTCAAAGGCGAAGTGCTAGAGGTCGAAGCGCCCGCAGAAGCAGCCACAGGCGGCAGGAGCTAAGGGTTTAGTCTTATGTTGCAACCGAAAAGAACAAAATTCCGCAAAATGCAGAAGGGCCGTAATCGTGGCTTGGCACATCGCGGCAGCAAAGTAAGCTTCGGCGATTTCGGGCTGAAATGCACAGGCCGTGGTCGCATAACTGCGCGGCAGATTGAAGCCGCGCGACGCGCAATGACACGGCACATTAAGCGTGGCGGAAAAATCTGGATACGCGTTTTCCCGGATAAGCCAATTACCCAAAAGCCACTGGAAGTCAGGCAGGGCAAAGGTAAGGGTAACGTTGAATACTGGGTGGCCCAGGTATTGCCCGGCAAAGTATTGTATGAAGTAGAGGGTGTATCTGAGGAGCTGGCTCGCGAAGCGTTTGCGCTCGCCGCCGCCAAGCTGCCACTGCCCACAACTTTTGTTAAGCGCACGGTGATGTAATGAAAGCCAGCGAATTGAGAAGTAAATCGAGCGACGAGTTAAGCGCACAACTGCACAAGCTGTTGGAAGAAAGCTTCAGGTTGCGTACGCGAAAGGCCACCGGCCAGCTTAGCCAGACGCATCTGTTGCAACAGAACCAGCGAGATATCGCACGTATTAAGACTGTTCTTCGTGAGCAGGCAAAATAGGCATAGGTAATGGCTGAACAAAAGAAAACGGTCCGCCGGATCACAGGAAAAGTCATCAGCGACAAGATGGATAAAACCATCACGGTGCTGGTTGAGCGCAGGGTTAAGCACCCCTTGTACGGAAAGTACATGACTCGCTCTACCAAGTTGCATGCGCACGATGAAAAGAACGAATGCAATATTGGCGATATGGTCGCGATCAGTGAGTCGCGCCCTTTGTCAAAAACGAAAACCTGGATGCTCCAGGAAATCGTGGAAAGGGCTGTAGAAATTTAGAGCGCACGGGTTGTTACCCGGCACAAGGTGATTAATCGATTGGGCAAGAGCCCATCGATTCGGAGTTAAACGATGATTCAAACACAGAGCTATTTGGACGTTGCGGATAATAGCGGTGCGCGCCGCGTTATGTGCATCAAGGTGCTCGGTGGTTCGCACCGCAGGTATGCGCGCGTTGGCGATATCATCAAGGTTACGGTTAAAGAAGCCATTCCGCGCGGCAAGGTTAAGAAAGGCCAGGTCATGAACGCGGTTGTGGTGCGCACCAAAAAAGGTGTCAGGCGCGGCGACGGGTCATTGATCAAATTCGATGACAACGCAGCGGTGCTGCTGAACCAGGCGTTGGCGCCCATTGGCACGCGAATTTTTGGGCCGGTTACGCGAGAGCTTCGCGGCGAGAAGTTTATGAAGATTATTTCGCTTGCGCCTGAAGTACTGTAGCGGCGAAGCAAGACTCCATATTGATAACGCAGCTAAAACAACTACAGCAACATCGACGACGTATTTATGAAGAAGATAAAAAGTGATGACGAAGTCATCATCATCGCAGGTAAAGATAAGGGCAAGCGTGGCAAAGTCCAGGCCTTGATCGGGGACAAAAAGGTTCTCGTAAGCGGCGTGAACATGATCAAGCGGCATACCAAGCCCAACCCCCAGGCAGGAGTGGCTGGTGGAATTGTAGAGAAAGAAGCGCCTCTGCAGATGTCGAATATCGCGATTTACAACCCGAAAACCAACAAGGCAGACCGCGTTGGTGTTCGCGTGGAAGGCGACAAGAAAGTACGAATTTTCAAGTCCACCAATGAGCCGGTGGATCTGTAACGCAGGGTTAAACCCGCATCAGGGCAGGAAAAATGGCCAGGTTAAAAGATTTCTACAAGACAGATGTTGCACCCAAGCTTAAGCAAGAGCTTGGCCTGGACAACGTAATGGCGGTGCCACGAATCACCAAAATCACGTTGAATATGGGCGTTGGCGAAGCGCTGGGCGATAAGAAAGTGCTCGAGCATGCAGTTAGTGACCTCGAGCAGATTACCGGCCAGAAAGTGGTGGTCACCCGGGCACGCAAATCTATCGCGGGCTTCAAGGTGCGCGAGGGTTGGCCGATCGGCTGCAAAGTTACTTTGCGTCGCGAGCGCATGTACGAGTTCCTCGATCGTTTGATTTCGATATCAATTCCGCGTATTCGAGATTTCCGTGGCATGAGTCCCAAGGCATTTGATGGCAGGGGCAACTATTCCATGGGGGTTACCGAGCAAATCATTTTCCCTGAAATTGATTACGACAAAATCGACACCATTCGCGGGCTCGATATCGCTATATCTACAACCGCGAACAATGATGACCATGGTCGTGCTTTGCTCAGGGCATTTAATTTTCCGTTTCGAACCTAAACGCCCGGCTATTTAATTTAGTTGCGCAGCAAGACAGTTAACAAGAGATAAAGATGGCAAAAAAATCCATGATTGAGCGTGAAAAGAAACGCGCCAAAGTCGTTGCGAAGTACGCTAAAAAGCGTGCCGAACTGAAAGCGATTGTTGTGAATCCCGAAAGTTCTGATGAAGAGCGTTGGGACGCACAAATGGCTTTGCAAAAGCAACCACGTAACGCCAGCCATGTGCGCCGCCAAAGGCGCTGCGAAGTCACTGGTCGTCCGCACGGGGTTTACCGCAAATTTGGCCTGTGCAGGAACAAGCTGCGTGAAGCCGCCATGAAAGGGCAAGTGCCCGGGCTTGTGAAGGCAAGCTGGTAAGGCAAACGATTTGCACGCAAGCCACAAATCGTGCTCTTAAAGAAAGTAAACGAAATTAAGGTAAGAAAGGCACGCTAGCCAGCGTTAGCCAGCAAGAGAAACAGCTTATGAGCATGCAAGACCCAATCGCCGATATGTTGGCGCGCATTCGCAACGCACAGATGGCAGAAAAAACTGCCGTTACTATGCCGTCATCAAAAACGAAAGTTGCGATCGCCAATGTTTTGCAGCAGGAAGGTTATATCGGCGCTGTGAATGTGGCCGATAACAAAGGCAAAGCCGAGCTTACGCTGGAGCTTAAATATTTTGATGGCAGGCCGGTAATTGAAGAAATTCACCGCGCCAGTCGCCCCGGCCTGCGCGCTTATGCGGGCAAGGAATCGCTGCCGCAAGTACGTGGCGGTTTGGGCGTTGCAATTGTGTCGACCAACAAGGGTGTAATGACAGATAAGCAAGCGCGCGCTGCCGGTGTTGGTGGCGAGGTTATTTGTACCGTATTTTAAAGCGCCGTTAGGCCAGTATTTCCAGCCTCGGTAAGGTGCTGGAGCGTACTGCCAGGCGAGAGTCCAGAGTTTACAGTTATGTCACGAATAGCAAACAATCCAGTTACGTTGCCTTCCGGCGTTGAATTCAAGCAGGATGGCGGCCAGATATCGGTTAAGGGTAGCAAGGGTACCTTGCACATGGCCGCCAACCACAACGTCGATATAAAGCTTGAAGATGGCGTCATTACTTTTGCTGCGAGTAATAAGAGCAAGCACGCGCGAGCTTTGTCAGGCACCTTGCGCTCGTTGGTAAACAACATGGTAGTTGGCGTAACCGAAGGCTTTGAGCGCAAGCTGCAGCTGAACGGTGTTGGTTATAGGGCCAAGGCTTCGGGCAAGTCTTTGAACCTTACGCTCGGCTTCTCGCACCCGGTTGATTACACATTGCCGGAGGGTGTTACTGCAGAAACGCCCAGCCAAACTGAAGTGGTTGTAAAAGGTATTGATAAGCAACAGGTAGGCCAGATTGCGGCGGAAATCCGCGCGTTCAGGCCGCCAGAGCCCTACAAGGGTAAAGGCGTGCGTTACGCCGACGAGTATGTTCGCCGCAAAGAGGCGAAGAAGAAGTAGCGTAAGTAGCGGGAATAGCGTAGGTGCCGTATTTGTGGTGCTTGCAAACGTTATTGTTTTAGTTGAATCAACAATTTGCTGCCAAAGTAAGAGGGCAACATGAGCGACAAAAATAAAGCCAGGCTGCGTAGGGCGCGGCGTGGTCGCGCCAAGGTAAGGGAGTTGGGTTTCCATCGGCTCAGCGTTAACCGTACACCGCGACATATCTATGCACAGGTCATTAACGCTGAAGGCGATCGCGTTTTGGCTGCTGCTTCAACGCTGGATAAAACCTTGCGAAGTAGCGCCACCGGAAATGCTGATGCGGCCAAAGCAGTGGGCGCGCTAATTGCGGAGCGAGCAAAGGCGGCTGGCGTAACTGAGGTTGCATTTGATCGTGGTGGCTACAAATATCATGGCCGGGTTAAGGCGCTGGCCGATGCCGCGCGCGAAGGCGGATTGGAATTCTAGGGTAGGTATATGGCATTTAACGACGCGAAAAAAGAAAACGAAGAAGGCTTGCAGGAAAAGCTTGTCCAGGTCAACCGCGTAGCCAAGGTGGTGAAGGGCGGCCGTATCTTCGGTTTCACTGCACTTACTGTTGTTGGCGATGGCAATGGCCGGGTCGGTTTTGGTCGCGGTAAGGCGCGTGAAGTGCCGGTTGCTATCCAGAAAGCGATGGAAGCAGCGCGCCGTAACATGGTCGATGTCGATTTGAAAGGCGGAACCCTGCAATACGCGGTAAAAGCTAACCACGGCGCATCAAAGGTGTATATGCAGCCGGCATCAGAAGGTACTGGTGTTATCGCCGGGGGCGCAATGCGTGCGGTATTGGAAGTTGCTGGCGTACATAATGTTCTGGCCAAGTGCTACGGATCTACGAACCCGGTGAATGTGGTTCGAGCAACCATCAAAGGTCTTGCAAACATGCGATCGCCAGACCAGATAGCGGCCAAGCGTGGTAAATCAGCTGCGGAGTTAACCGCCTAGGCAGCATAGCCACACGGCAGTAATTGCCGTTATTAGTTTATTGGTATTTATGGAGCGTGTGATGTCCGCGAAGAAGATGATCAAGGTCAAGCAACTGCGCAGCAGTTCAGGCCGTTTAAAAGCGCACAAAGCCAGCTTGCGCGGTCTTGGCCTGCGCCGTATCGGCCATGTTGTTGAGGTAGAAGATACCGCTTCCACGCGCGGCATGATTAAGGCCGTGCACTATATGGTTAGTATCGTCGAATAGCATTGACCCTGTTTTCTACAGGGCTTATCGACACCGGGTTATTACGAATTAGCACAAGAGATTAGAGCAAGGCAAAAGTAATGAGCGATCAAATGCGTTTAAACAGCATCGGCCCCGCAGAAGGTCACCGCAAGGTAGCCAAACGGGTTGGGCGTGGCATTGGCAGCGGGCTGGGTAAAACCTGTGGACGCGGTCATAAAGGCCAGAAATCCCGGTCCGGCGGTCGCGTACGGCCAGGCTTTGAGGGTGGCCAGATGCCCTTGCAAAAGCGTTTGCCCAAGTATGGTTTTAGCTCTCGAATCGGTCGTTTTAGCGAACAGATTCGATCTGGCGAATTGCATAAGGTGCAGGGCGATGTGGTTGACATCACTTCCCTGAAAGCGGCCGGTTTGATTGGCCAGCATATATTGCAGGCAAAGATATTCCTGCAGGGTGATGTGCAGCGGGCGGTAACAATTAAGGGCCTTGCGGTTTCCAAGGGCGCTGTTGCCGCAATTGAAGCGGCCGGCGGCCGCGTTGAAAGCTAGAAAAGGTTTCTTTTGAATAAGTTTGCTGGCGTAGTGATCGGGAGTGGCCATTAATGGCTAAGAAACCTGGCTTGTCGCCGAACATGAATACGGGCTTGAGCGAGCTTTGGGCGCGTATCCGTTTCGTATTGCTGGCAATATTTATATACCGGATTGGTACGCACATCCCTGTACCGGGTATTAACCCCGATCGGCTGGCTGATTTGTTCAACCAGAATCAGGGCACCATCCTCGACATGTTCAATATGTTTTCGGGTGGCGCGCTGGAGCGCATGAGTATTTTGGCGCTAGGCATCATGCCTTATATATCCGCCTCTATCATCATGCAGTTGATGAGTTCGGTTAGCGCAACCCTCGACCAGCTAAAGAAAGAGGGTGAAGCCGGGCGACGCAAGATAACGCAGTACACGCGCTACCTTACGGTCATGCTCGCGCTGATCCAGGCGGCTGGTATGTCTACCGGCCTGGCCAACCAGGGGCTCAGTTATGTACAGGGTTTCGGGTTCTACCTGCCAGCAGTAGTCTCGCTGGTAACCGGCGCAGTGTTCATGATGTGGCTGGGCGAGCAGGTTACAGAAAGAGGCATTGGTAACGGCATCAGCATACTTATCTTTGCCGGTATTGTTGCAGGCTTGCCAGCGGCGGTGGGCCAGTCGCTGGAGCAGGCCAGAACCGGCGAGATGAACTGGTTGTTGCTCGGCGGCGTGTTGCTGCTGGCTTTCGCGCTGATATTTTTTATCGTCATTATCGAGCGCGGCCAACGGCGAATTACCGTGAACTACGCCAAACGCCAGCAGGGTCGCAAGGTGTTTGCCGCGCAGAGTAGCCACCTGCCGCTGAAGGTCAATATGGCTGGTGTAATACCGGCTATTTTCGCCTCCAGCATACTGCTGTTTCCGGCATCGATTGCGCAGTGGTTCGGGCAGGCGGGCGGTGGCTCAGAGTGGTTGCAGGACGTGGCGCTGTATATCAGCCCCGGCCAGCCGCTGAATATTTTGTTGTTCACCATATTTATTGTGTTCTTCTGCTTCTTCTACACGGCGTTGATGTTTAACCCCGACGAAGTGGCAGAGAACCTGAAAAGGCAGGGCGCGTTTATTCCCGGCATCCGGCCTGGCAAGCAGTCGGCGGATTACATCGACGGCGTGCTCACCCGCTTGACCATGTTTGGCTCGATGTACATGGCTGGTATTTGCCTGCTGCCACAATTTTTGCAGGTAACCGCCAATGTGCCTTTTTATCTCGGCGGTACATCGCTGCTAATAGTAGTGGTGGTTGTAATGGACTTTATGGCGCAGGTGCAATCGCATTTGATGTCGCACCAGTACGACTCGGTGATGAAGAAAGCCAATTTGAAAAACTTTGGCGGTAGCGGGCTGGCACCAAAATAGGGCGTGCCGGGTAATTGAAAGAGACGGTCTGGTTGCTCAAGTGGAGTCGGTCGTCTTCAAGCAGGTTGGAAGAGTTATGAAAGTCAGGGCTTCGGTTAAAAAGATCTGTCGCAACTGCAAGATTATTCGCCGCAAGGGTGCGGTACGAGTGATATGCAGTGCGGAGCCACGTCACAAGCAGCGCCAGGGCTAGTAGGCCGGGCGGCAATTTGGGCGATTGATTTTTCATCGGCCAGCGGGTATTCTTGCGCGCTTTTTTGCGTTCGCGGTTCTCCCGATGGCCAATTTGAAGCGAGTATTTCGCTTCCAGGCAAGCAAAAAATGCCTGTAAAAACAGTATATTAGCGGAGATTAGGCATGGCGCGTATCGCCGGTGTAAACATTCCGGACCACAAGCACGCAGTTGTTTCACTAACGCATATTTTTGGCGTTGGTAAAACTACCGCGCAGAAGTTGTGCTCGGAAGTAGGTATCAACCCGTCAAGCAAGATAAGTTCTTTATCTGAAGCTGAAATTGACCAGCTGCGAAACGAAGTTGGCAAGCTTTCGGTAGAAGGCGACCTTCGCCGTGAAATATCTATGAATATCAAGCGTTTGCTTGATCTTGGCTGTTATCGCGGCCTGCGCCATCGCAAAGGCCTGCCACTGCGTGGGCAGCGCACCAAAACGAATGCGCGCACACGCAAAGGGCCGCGCAAGCCAATCAGGAAATAAGCGCGAAATTCGCAAAATCCAGCATTAAAACAGTACAAAGCAAGAGTAGGCAATAAACATGGCCAAGCCAGGCGCCCAAAGCGGGCGGAAAAAAATCAAGAAGCAAGTGGCAGACGGTATCGCCCACATTCACGCTTCTTTTAACAATACGATCATTACGATTACTGATCGCCAGGGTAATGCATTGGCTTGGGCGACCGCAGGCGGATCCGGGTTCCGTGGCTCCAGAAAGAGCACCCCCTTCGCTGCACAGGTTGCGTCTGAGCGTGCGGGAACCGCTGCTCAAGAATATGGCCTGCAAAATCTCGATGTGCAGGTGAAGGGCCCCGGCCCGGGTCGCGAATCTGCAGTAAGGGCGCTTAACAATTGTGGCTACACCATCAACAGCATCACCGACGTAACGCCCATACCGCACAATGGTTGCCGCCCGCCAAAGCGTCGCAGGGTGTAGTTTTTTAGACATTGTTCATTTAGGAAAAACTTATCCATTGAGCTGCGCACAGCGCACTCAATCGGGAAGGCAGGAATTAAAAAATGGCGAGATACTTAGGCCCCACATGTAAATTAGCACGTCGCGAAGGAACCGATTTGTTCCTGAAAAGTGGTGTGCGCGCACTCGACAGCAAATGCCGTGCAGAATCGGCGCCCGGCATGCACGGCGCGCGGCGCGGCAGATTGTCTGACTACGGTGTGCAGTTGCGCGAAAAGCAAAAAGTACGGCGCATGTACGGCATTCTGGAAAAGCAGTTTCGCAACTATTACAAATCTGCCGCGGGCCAGAAGGGCGCGACAGGCGAAAACCTGCTGCAGCTATTGGAAAGCCGTTTGGACAACGTTGTTTACCGCATTGGTTTTGGTTCAACGCGCGCAGAGTCGCGCCAGTTGGTCTCGCACAGTTCGGTTTTGGTTAACGGCAAGGTTGTAAACATCGCCTCGTACCAGGTCCAGCCTGGCGACAACGTCTCGGTTCGCGAGAAGGCCAAAAAGCAGTTGCGCATCCAGTCTGCAATGTCACTGGCGGCGCAGCGCGGACGCGTCGACTGGGTTGAGGTAGATGAAAACAAGCTGGAAGGAACGTTTAAATCTGCTCCGGAGCGAGCCGATTTGCCCTCGGAGATCAACGAAAGTCTGATTGTTGAACTCTACTCGAAATAGCCGCCCTGGCTAACTCGACGCAGGATAAGTAGTGAAGGCGGCCGCCGAGGTGCGACGGCTTCAAGGCCAGGACGGCCAACATGGGGAGACGTCGGCACGTGCCCGGGCCGACGAACAGGTTATCAATTGAAGGTATCAATATGCTAAGTGCAGGCAGTGATTTTCTCACCCCCCGTTTAATTGATGTCAAAGAACATAGCGGTACTCGCGCCGCAATTACACTCGAACCACTCGAGCGTGGTTTTGGCCACACGCTGGGTAATGCGCTGCGTCGCATCTTGCTCTCTTCGATGCCCGGCGCGGCAATTAGTGAAGTGGAAATCGACGGCGTGCTACACGAGTACAGCGCCATCGAGGGCGCGCAAGAAGACGTTATAGAAATCTTGCTCAACCTGAAAGGTGTTGCCGTAGTGCTGAATGAGCGCGATAGCGCGGTGCTCACGCTGGAAAAGCAAGGCCCTTGCGTGGTTACTGCGGCTGATATCCAGCTCGACCATGAAGTTGAAATTAAAAATCCCGAGCATGTTATTGCGCACCTCAACGGCACTGGCAAGCTTTCGATGAAACTTACGATTACTGCCGGACGTGGTTACCAACCGGTAGATGCCAGGCAAACCGACGAGGAAGAAACCAAGGCCATAGGGCGCCTGCAACTGGATGCTTCCTATAGTCCGGTGCGCAGGGTTTCCTACAAGGTAGACAGCGCGCGGGTTGAACAGCGCACTGACCTCGATAAACTGATTATTGACCTGGAAACCAACGGAACACTGGATCCGGAAGAGGCCATTCGCAGGGCAGCAACCATATTGCAGCAGCAGCTGGCGGTGTTTGTAGACCTCGAAGGCGAAAAAGAACTTGAGCCTGCGCAGCAAGAGGAAGAAATCGATCCTATCCTGTTGCGCCCGGTTGATGACCTGGAGCTCACGGTGCGTTCGGCCAATTGCCTGAAGGCGGAGAACATTTACTACATCGGCGATCTGGTGCAACGCACCGAAGTCGAGTTGTTGAAAACCCCGAACCTGGGTAAAAAATCATTAACCGAAATCAAGGATGTTTTGGCGTCGCGTGGTTTGTCATTGGGCTTGAGGCTCGATAACTGGCCGCCGGCTACATTGCGCAGCGACGACAAGTTGCTGGTATAAATTTTTAGTTTAAGTTTTTAGGATACTGACATGCGTCACCGTCATTCTGGCAGGCAGTTAAACCGCAATGCCTCGCACCGCAAAGCGATGTTTCGCAACATGGCTAATTCGCTTTTTCAGCACGAGCTGATTCGCACTACGCTGCCCAAGGCTAAAGAGCTGCGCCGCGTTGCCGAGCCGCTGATTACCCTGGCCAAGAACGATAGCGTTGCAAATCGCCGACTGGCTTTCGATCGCACGCGCGATAAAGCGATGGTTGGCAAGCTCTTCGGTGAGCTGGGTCCGCGTTACGAGAGCCGTCCGGGAGGCTATATTCGCATTCTGAAATGTGGCTACCGCACGGGTGACAAGGCGCCGATGGCATTTGTTGAGCTGGTCGATCGGCCACAAACCGACGGCTTCGATTTCGATGATGATTTTGATTTCGACGACGAGGATTAAAGTTAAAGTCGGTACATCGGCATAAAAAAACCGCGATTAATTCGCGGTTTTTTTATGCCTGTGCCTGAAAGTCAAAATACTTCGAGCGTTTTGCTGCAAGAGGCGAGCTATCCTTGACACGCTTTAAATACATCCATGTACGCTCGCGGGCGCCGTCCATGGC
>JABDNS010000052.1 GCA_013043705.1 Pseudomonadales bacterium | reverse complement strand
TTGCTGGCCTGAGCCAGCAAAAGTAAACTGTCCCCGAGGGCGCGCATTTTTACGGCTGCCCCTGCCGATGTCAAGCTACCGGGCGCAGCTGGAGCAAGCCCTTAGACATTGAAGCGAAAATGCACCACGTCACCGTCGGCTACGATGTAATCCTTGCCTTCCAGCCGCCATTTGCCGGCATCCTTGGCGCCTTGTTCGCCATTGTGCGCAATATAGTCTTCGTAGCCAATAACCTCGGCGCGGATAAAGCCTTTCTCAAAATCGGTGTGGATTTTGCCTGCCGCTTGCGGCGCCGAGGCGCCAAGCGGGATGGTCCAGGCGCGGGCTTCCTTGGAGCCGGCAGTAAAATAAGTGTGCAAGCCCAAAAGCTCGTAGCCGGCGCGAATTACCCGGTCTAACCCTGCTTCGCTCATGCCCATATCCTGCAGGAACTCGTCGCGCTCTTCGTCGGGTAGTTCGGCAATCTCGGCTTCCAGTTTATTGCAAATCGCGACCACAACCGCATCTTCATCGGCAGCAATTGCGCGAACAGCATCGAGGTGCGGATTATTTTCAAATCCCTCTTCATCGACATTGGCAATATACATGGTGGGCTTCACGGTTAACAAATTGAGCGGTTTTAGCGCTGCCAGTTCATCGTCGCTTAAGGCCAGGGCGCGCAGTGGCTTGGCCTCGTCCAGGTGCGGCAGAATTTTTTCAAGTAACGCCGCCATCTTTATTGCATCTTTGTCCTGGCCCTTGGCAGCCTTGCTATAACGTTGCAGTGCCTTTTCGGCGCTTTCCAGGTCGGCCAGTGCGAGCTCGGTATTGATCACTTCAATATCAGCGGCGGGGTTTATGCCGCCGTCAACATGTATCACGTTGTCGTCATCGAAGCAGCGCACCACGTGCGCAATGGCATCGGTTTCACGAATATTGCCGAGGAACTGGTTACCAAGCCCCTCGCCTTTGGACGCGCCTGCAACAAGGCCGGCGATATCCACAAATTCCATGGTGGTGGGAATGAGTTTTTGCGGATTTACAATGGCCGCGATTGCATCCAGCCTGGGGTCGGGAATGCCAACCACACCGGTATTTGGCTCAATGGTGCAAAAGGGAAAGTTTTCCGCATCGATACCCGCCTTGGTCAGCGCATTAAAAAGCGTTGATTTGCCTACGTTGGGCAGCCCTACGATGCCACAATTAAATCCCATCAGTCATTGTTCCCATTTATATCGCGCTGGCGGTCGCCGTCCTCGGGCTCCGCAGCATTAAAGCGGTGCAAGGTGTTCATCGCGTTTTGCCAATCGCCGCTCACGATTGCCTCGATTTCATCAATCGCTGCGTCGATTGCGTTTTCAATCAGGCTCTGTTCGGTGGCCGGCGCCTTTTTTAAAACAAAGTTGGTCACCTGTTTGGCGTTGCCAGGATGGCCAATGCCGATGCGCAAGCGGCCAAATTTTTTCTGGTTGCCCATACAGCTAATAATATCGCGCAGCCCATTGTGCCCACCGTGACCACCACCTTGCTTGAGGCGCACTGTGCCCGGAAGAATATCCAGCTCATCGTGCGCGACCAGAATTTCTTCCACTTCGATTTTGTAGAAGTTTGCCACCGCAGCAACCGATTGGCCGCTCAGGTTCATAAAAGTAGTGGGAATAAGTAATCGAACACCGCGCCCGGCAATAGTGGTTTGTCCCAGCATGCCTTTGAATTTTGTTTCAGCTTGCAGCGCTGCGGGAGCGGGGAAGCGCCGTGTCAACGCGTCGATAAACCATTGCCCGGCATTGTGCCGCGTCTGGGCATATTCGCTGCCCGGATTACCGAGCCCTACAATAAGCTTTACCGGTTCCATAATCGTAGCCACCAGCACCCTTTGCAGGCATTAAAAACAAACCGGGCGCATTGCTGCGCCCGATCGTGGTTGACAGTGCGAAAGCGCAGCGCTTAGCTGTTGTCTTCCGACTCATCGCCACCTTCTTCACCTTCAGGCGCTTCATCATCACCGGCTTCGACTTCGTCATCGCTAGCCAACCCTTTAGGTTGGGCGATGTTGGCGATGGCGAGGTCTTGTTCAGCTCCATGACTTAGCGCCACACTCTCAACGCCTTCCGGCAGTTTGATATCAGAGATGTGCACCACTTGGCCTAGCTCCGCATCGACCATATCAACTTCAATATATTCGGGCAGGTCTTTGGGCAAACATCGAATTTCCAGCTCTGTGATGGAGTGAGAAACGCGTCCACCTTGTAGCTTCACGCCCGGGCACGCTTCCTCATTGATAAAGTGCAGTGGCACGTTTACAACGATAGCCTGGCCGCGCGTGACGCGCAGAAAATCAGCATGCATAACTTGCTGCTTGGCCGGGTGGCGCTGCAGGTCTTTCAGCAGCACTTCTTCTGGCTGGCCGTCGACTTTCAATGAAATGATGTGCGAAAAGAACGCCTCGTTTTCGAGGTGGTGCCAAAGGTCGTCGTGGCCCAGCGTAATGCTGACAGGGTCTTTGCCGCCACCATAAACAATTGCGGGTATGCGTTTATCGAGACGACGCAGGCGGCGGCTCGCACCTTTCCCTACGTCGGCCCGGCTGCTCGCCTCGAGCTCAAATGCTTCAGACATTGTAATTACCTCAGTCTGTAATCAATACGCCCTTGCGACCGGGATAGTATTGAGGTTGGTTGAAGCGCAGCGAAATAAAAACGCTGCGCGGGTTTACATCGCGCGATGATCTTTTACTTGAACATCGCGCTGATGGATTCTTCGTTGGCCACACGCCGAATAGATTCAGCTAATAGTTTCGACATGGTCAGCACGCGAATTTTCTTGCTGGCCATGGCTTCTTCGCTAAGCGGGATAGTATCGGTAACCACCAGCTCATCCAGCTCAGAGCCATCGATGCGCTCGATGGCAGGGCCCGACAGTACCGGGTGTGTACAATAGGAAATAACCTTAGCGGCTCCTTCCTTTTTCAGTGCCGTGGCGGCGGTACATAGCGTGCCGGCAGTATCCACAATGTCGTCGACCAGCACGCAGGTTTTGCCCTGCACATCGCCAATCAGGTTCATCACTTCGGCGACGTTGGCTTTGGGCCGCCGCTTGTCGATGATGGCCAGGTCGGTATCGAGCTGCTTGGCTACGGCGCGTGCACGCACTACGCCGCCGATGTCGGGCGAAACCACAATCAAATCGGGGTAGCGCTGCTTTTCAATATCGCCAATTAAAACGGGCGAGCCGTAAACGTTATCTACCGGGCAGTCGAAGAAACCCTGGATTTGTTCTGCGTGCAAATCTACCGTCAGCACTCGGTCGACGCCGACGCGCACCATGCAGTCGGCAACCACCTTTGCGGTTATCGGTACCCTGGCAGAGCGCACGCGCCGGTCTTGCCTGGCGTAGCCGAAGTAGGGCACCACCGCGGTAATGCGCTGGGCTGAGGCGCGGCGCAGCGCATCGACCAGCACTAGCATTTCCATAAAATTGTCGTTGGTCGGCGCGCAGGTAGACTGAATGACAAAAACATCCTTGCCGCGAACGTTTTCCTGCAGCTCTACGCTAATCTCACCATCGCTGAATTTTTTGACTTCGGCCGCGCCAATTCTGTCGCCCAACTGTTCGGCGACCCTTTGCGCAAGTTCGGGGTTGGCATTGCCCGTAAACAGCATCAGGTTTTTGGCCACGATTTTTCTCCGCAAGGGCTTGCGATGTTGGCGCTTAGCGCGCGGTCATCTCGCTGGGTAACTGTGACCCGGCTTGACGAACAGGGTTTGTATGGCTGGGGCGGAAGGATTCGAACCTTCGAATGCGGAGATCAAAACCCCGTGCCTTGCCGCTTGGCGACGCCCCAATAAAATCTGTATGGATCCGCTAGGCCAACTGCTCCAGTGCGCGCTTTGCCGTAGAGCGCTCGCTGGCCTCGCTAATGAAGCCATCGAGCCCGCTGGGCATCGCCTGCAGTGCCCGCCGCGCGCTTGCGCAATCGGCAAAACTGGCGAAAACGCAGCCACCGGTACCGGTCAGCCTGGCATTGCCGAAACGACCAAGCTGGCTGATCGCAGTATCGACTTCCGGGTAAAGGGAGCGCACCACCGCTTCGCAGTCATTGCGCAGTTCGCCTGCGGGCAGTCCTGAGCCTTGCGGCCAATCGTGCAGGGGTACCGGCGCGCTGGCAGATCCAAAATCGGCGGGTATTCTGATCGCATGACTGTCGCGTGTCAATTGCGGTTGCGAGAAAATCGAGGCAGTAGAAATATTTACGCGCGGCGCCAGCACCACGAACCAGGCCGGGCCGGTGTGCAGCGGGCGGAGCCGCTCGCCGATGCCTTCGCCGATGCTGTTTTGACCATAGATAAACACCGGCACGTCGGCGCCGAGCTCAAGACCTAGCGCAGCCAGTTTTTCGTTACCCAATCCCAGCCCCCAGAGACGGTTCAAGCCCAACAGCACGCTGGCGGCGTCCGAGCTACCTCCGCCGAGCCCGCCGCCCATCGGCAGCCGCTTTTCGACGCTGATTCTCGCGCCGGGAGCCTCGCTAAGTTGGGGCCAGGCATATTGCTGCAGTAGCCTGGCAGCTTTCAGCGCCAGGTTATCTTCTGCGGCTACGCCGGGCATTGTTTTGCTTAGCTGCAGCGTATTATCGCTGAGCAGCTGCAAATGTATGCTATCGCCGAACTCGAGCAGCTGGAAAAGGGTCTGCAGTTGGTGGTAGCCGTCGGCCCTGCGGCCGGTAATGCGCAAAAACAGGTTGAGCTTGGCCGGGGCGGGCAGAGTCAGTTGCGTCAGCGCCATGGGGATGCAAGCTTACCTGGCGGCCTGCCATTCGGACACGACAATGGTCAATTTGCCTTGCTCGCCTTGCGCGCGCAGTTTACGCGGCAGTGTGAGGCCATCGAAGAGGCCTAGCGACAGGTAGGCGACCGTCCAGCCAGCTTGTTCGAAGCCGCTGGCACTGCGTGAAAACACCGCGGCCTGGTCTGTTGGCCCGGGGCGGCCGCTGAGCCAGTAGCGCAGCAGCGAGACCGGTAGCGCCAGGCCGGTAAGCTGCTCGAGTAGCGCCTCGCTGCTTTCGGCATCACCGAGTAGCTCATCGCCACGACGCATGGTTACGCGATCGCCTTGCTGTTCGACCAGCACGGCGCCCAGGCCAAATGCGCCGCTGAGTCGCAATGTAAAATCCTCGCCGCGTTGTTGCAGGCGATAGCGTAATACCCGGTTGATCGAAGCGCCCGTTGTTGACGGCTGCAGTGCAATTTTCCCGGCACTGAGCCAGTTTTCCGGTAGTTGTGAAACGGTATCTATCGGTGCATCGTGCCGGGTTAGCGGTGCACAGTTGGCCATTAGCATTGCCAACACGAGTACTACGCAGCGTTTGGCGGGAATTGGCCGCAGCAGGCCGCCGAGGTTTCCGCCGCGCATCACAGGTCGAGCGCGATGCGCAACAGCGCGGTTTGCTTTGCCGGTGTACCGGCGATTGTATGGCTGCACAATTTTACTTAGGGCGCGAGTTGAAGGCGTTGCATGGTTTTGTCGGACAACGGGTGCTTTTTGCTTTGTTTGCGGATCTGCTTATAAACCGCTTTTGCTTTGCCGCGTTGGCCCATGCGCCAATAAACTTCTATCAAATGCGCGGCAATTTCATCGTCGGGAAATTTTGCGTAGGCTTGCTGCAAATTTTCCAGTGCTTGCTGGTTGCGGCCAAGTTTGTATTGCGCCCAGCCAAGGCTATCCATAATGGCCGGATCACCAGGCTTCAACGCCAGTGCTTTTTCAATTAACTGCAGCGCTTCAGCATAGCGCGTGGTGCGGTCGGCCAGAATGTAACCCAGTGCATTAAGCGCGATCGGGTTGTTCGGCTCGCGCGCTAACACATAGCGCAGGTCATACTCCACCAGGTCCAGGTCATCGAGTTTTTCAGACAGTACCGATCTCTCGAAACGCAATTCGTTGTCATTCGGGTGCTGGGCAATCGCACGGCCAAGTACCCGCTGCGCTTCGTTCAGGTCTTCCCTGGCAGCTAGCAAGTCAGCTTCCATTTTCCAGAATTGTGTGGCTTGGCGAGGATGGTTAACACGCAAAGATGCAAGGTAATCGCGCGCTTGTTGCTGCTGGCCTCGATCACTGAGCAAGGTCGCCAGTTTTTGCGTGGCACCCAAAAAATAATCGCCTGGCCGCACCTGTTCATAAAAGCCGAGCGCCGCCTCGCTATCTTGCCGCGCTTCGGCAATCAACCCAAGGTTGTAATGGGCGAACGATTTTTCACGGTTTATATCGAGCAGGGTTTGCAGGCTTCCAATAGCGCGTTCGAAATTACCATTTTCGGCAGCAACCAGCGCATGCGATTTAAGTAAGGTCACATCGTCGGGTGTGTTTTCCAGCAATTCGGCGAAGATTTTTTCAGCACGAGGCAAGTCGGTCTTGGTGAGCTTTCGCGCATAGGCGAGTGTGAGGTTGCGATCGTCGGGGTTTTTGCGCAGCGCTTTACGCAACACAGCAGTCGCGGCCTTGTCGTTGCCCAGTTCAGCTTGTAATTGTGATTCGATAATGGCTATTTGCACCGGATCACTATCAACACCTCGCAGGCGCTGTATCTGTTTAAGCGCAGCTGCGTTGTCGCCATTTTTTTGCAATAGCAGCGCGTGGGTAAATAAAAGGCTGAAATTGTCTTTGCCAGCGCGTGCTGAAAGATTTTCGAGTCTGCGCAGCACTTCAGCGAGCTCTTCGCTGCCAGCGGCCAGCGTGTTGTTGCGCAGAATGCCAAAACGCGCTGGCTGCCCGCCATGCATTTGCGCTTCAAGGATGTCCAGCGCGCGCGATGTGCGGCCGCTGCGCGCGTAGAGGTCGGCGAGGTTATCAGCCGCGCTTGGCTCGTCAGGCTCTACTTCGTACCACAACTCTGCCAGTTCAGTTGCCATCTCGGCGTCGCGCAAATATCTTGCCAGCCTGGCGGCCCGGGATACCACTTGTGGCTCGCGCGTGCGAATTGCCTCGCGGTGATAAAAGGTTGCCGCGGTTCGCACATCCCGGTTGTACACCGAGAGCTCGCCAATCAACAGGTTGTAAAGCGTTTCGGGCTCGAATGCGCGCTCTACAGCTTTTTTCTCTGCAATGCCGATAGACGCGTCGGGTAATTGCTCAATATGCTCGCCTTGCGTTGCCGCGCCGGAAGCAGGCAAACCGCTGACAGTTTTGAGAGCACTACAAGAGGCGAGTGCCGCGCAAAATAGCAGCGCAAGCATTTTCATCGCCGTGAAAGGTGATCTTTTTGGCATGGAGTATTGGTAATCAGCAAGCATGCTGTGATTGAAACCTGGTTGATCCGGCGCTGCCGGGTTTGGGCCGCGCGAGGCTTGAGCTCAAAAACCCGCGAATAATCGCACAGATTAGCCGACAATCCCATATCGCGGAATTTTGCCGCGTAGCGCTAGCCTTTGCTGTAGTAAGTCCGTAGCGATTGCGGGGCTGATATTGATAAACTTGTAGCCCTGCATTTGCACTTTTACTCCCTGGCACGCGGCGGCCGACAGCGATCACGCTATGCAATTTATGGTTTTGGGCATCAATTACGCCACCGCCAGCATCGAGCTGCGCGAGCAGTTGGCTATTGCGCCTGAAAACCAGCAGCAGGCCTTGCAACTGTTGCTGAGCAGGCTGGAACAGGGCGCAGGTGCTGCGGCCGAAGCGGTAATCCTCTCCACCTGTAACCGCACCGAAGTGGTGGTGTCAGGGTTGCAGGCCGAAACCGTGGTGCTTGAGTGGCTGGCCGATTTTTGTGGGCTTGGCCTGGCCGATTTCATCGAGCACGTATATACCCATCGCGGGCGAGATGCGCTTGAGCACCTGGGCAGGGTGGCCAGCGGCCTCGACTCCATGGTACTGGGCGAGCCGCAGATTCTCGGCCAGCTGAAGTCGGCGTTTGCACTGGCTAATGCCTGTGGCGCGGTGGGTCTGGAGCTGGCACCCGCGTTCCGACAGGTTTTCGCCGTTGCGAAACGGGTTCGCAGTGGCACGGCTATCGGGCAAAACCCGGTTTCGGTTGCATTTGCTGCAGTGAGCCTGGCGCAGCGGCTATTTAGCGACCTGGCATCAGCTCGCGTGTTACTGGTGGGCGCTGGCACAACCATAGAGTTGGCCGCAAAGCACCTAAAGGAAACCGGCGCCAGCCAGCTAACCGTTGCCAATCGTACGCTAGACCGTGCCAACGAGCTCGCAGGCGGGCTCGGCGCGCACGCGATGCTGCTAGCAGATTTGCCGCAGCGCCTCGCCGAATTCGATATCGTGATTAGCTCCACCGCCAGCCAGTTGCCGCTAATTGGTAAGGGTATGGTTGAGCAGGCGATGCGGGAGCGCAAGCGCAAGCCGATGTTTATGGTGGACATGGCAGTGCCTCGCGACATTGAGGCCCAGGTCGCCGAGTTACCAGATGCTTATCTTTATACGGTTGACGACCTCAACGGTATTATCGACCAGAACGTTCGCCTGCGCGAAAACGAGGCCGACAAAGCGCTGGAAATTATCGCCCGGGGTGTTGCGCATTATGAAGTCCGGCTGCGTGAGCGTGACATCGCTGATTTGGTGGTTGCCTATCGCAACAATACCGAGGCGCTATGTGACGAACAGTTGAAAAAGGCCAGGCAGATGCTGGCCGCAGGTGGTGACGCAGAGCAGGTTCTGGAGAGTTTTTCCCGAGCGCTGGCGCGCAAAATGATGCATCAACCGAGTGTTGCCATGCGCGCCGCCGCCGCGCAAAACGATGAGTCGCTGCTGCAGGCAGCGCGTAAATTATTTGGGCTTGGTGAGGATGATTCCGGGCAGCGCAACGTCGACGAAATATAAAACGCCTGAAGCTCTTGCTGCAATGTTAGTGCGTTGCAGGGTCAATTTTTCTGGGGAATTTTCATGAAACAAAGCCTGGTCGACAAGCTCGCCGTGATTGCCGACCGCTATGAGGAAGTGGGTGCCTTGCTAGGTGAGGCCGAGGTGATTGCCGAGCAAAAGCGTTTTCGCAACCTTTCCCGCGAGTACGCGGAAATAGAACCGATTGTGCAGTGTTATCACCAATACCGTGATATGGAAGCAGCGCTGGCCGATGCGCAGGCGTTGCAGCAGGATGATGACGAGGAGATGCGCGCGCTGGCCGCGGAGGATGCCAGCGATTGCAAGGCGAAGCTCGAGCAGCTTGCCGAACAACTGCAAACACTATTGTTGCCACGTGACCCAAACGATAAAAACAATGTCTTTTTGGAGATACGCGCGGGTACCGGCGGCGATGAGGCGGCCATCTTCGCTGGCGACCTGTTTCGCATGTACTGTCGCTACGCGGAAAACCGTGGCTGGCGGGTGGAAATTCTTAATGAGCGCGATGGAGAGCACGGTGGCTTCAAAGAGATTATCGCGCGCATCTCAGGTAGTGAAGTGTACGGCCAGCTAAAATTTGAATCCGGTGCGCATCGCGTGCAGCGCGTGCCTGAAACTGAATCGCAGGGTCGCATTCATACTTCAGCGTGCACGGTTGCGGTTTTGCCCGAGGCCGACGAACTAGAGGAAATCGAAATTAATAAGGCCGACCTGCGTGTAGACACGTTTCGCGCGTCCGGGGCGGGCGGCCAGCACGTTAACAAAACTGATTCTGCAATCAGGCTTACCCATATTCCATCGGGGATTGTCGTAGAGTGCCAGGACGAGCGTTCGCAGCACAAAAACAAGGCGCGTGCGATGTCGCTGTTGCAGGCCAGGTTGAATGACGTTGCCCGTGCCGAGGCCGACGCGGCTGTAGCCAGCGAAAGGCGCGACCTGGTAGGTAGCGGCGATCGCTCGGAGCGTATCCGGACTTATAACTTTCCGCAGGGCCGGCTTACCGACCATCGCATCAACCTGACAATCTATAAGCTCGGTGAGGTTATCGAAGGTCAGCTCGGCCAGGTAATCGAGCCGCTTTTGCAAGAGCATCACACAGACCTACTCGCCGAGCTGGGCGAGCAGTAAGCAGTACATCGCGGCTAGTAGCATTGTGGTCTTGCACGAATTACTCGCGTTGCTGGCTGGTGAGCTGCGCGGTGCGAAATGCGAAAACGCGCGCCTTGATGCCGAGCTTTTAATGGCTCACGTGCTGGGTGTGCAGCGCGGCTGGTTATACGCGCATCGCGATGAATCGCTAACCAAGGCACAGGCGGCGCTGGCACAACAGCTCGTCGCGCGGCGCGCCAATGCCGAGCCTCTCGCACAGATTATTGGTAGACGCGAATTCTGGTCGCTGTCGTTAAATGTGAACCGACATGTGCTCACGCCTCGACCTGAAACAGAATGCCTTGTCGAGGCTGTGCTTCGGCTACCGCTAAGCGAGTGCTGCGAATTCGTTGACGCAGGCACTGGCAGCGGCGCCATCGCACTGGCGCTGCTCAGTGAGCGACCCGCGTGGCAGGGTACGGCTATTGATGCTGACCCCGATGCATTGGCGGTTTGCCATGAAAATGCGCAGCGCTTGAAGCTAGCGAAGCGCTTGCACATCGTGCGCGGTGATTGGCTGCAATCACTTTCGCTGCATTCGATCGACTTGATCGTTTCGAATCCGCCCTACATCGCGGCATCGGATCCGCATTTGCAAACGCCTGAGTTGGGCTTTGAGCCCTTGCACGCGCTGGCCAGCGGAAGTGGTGGGCTGGACGCCTTACGAGAAATCATTGCCGCAGCATCTACACACTTGAATAAAAATGGCGTGTTGGCAGTCGAGCATGGCTACGACCAGCAGCAGGCGGTTGTTGCGCTTTGCAGGAAAAATAATTTGCGCGTGCTTGAATGTGGGCGTGATCTTGCCGGCCAGGCGCGCTACGTTATTGCAACGATGTCCAGCAGTGCGAGCTGATGCTGCAACACATACTGTAGAATAAAAAAATTTAGGCAGTAGCCGCTACAGGTTCCAGGAACTGGGTGACCGTTTGCATGATTTCACCGAGATTAAACGGCGTGATAAAGACTGCATCGGCGCCGCTTTGATGAGCCATAGAGCGTGTTGCCGTGGCGTCGATATCCAATGAATTTAACTCGGTGCTTGCAACGAATGCAGCCACCGGGATGTTGTGATTGCGCAGGCGAATTTTTTCAATGAGCGACAAACCATCGATTTCTTCGAGCATAAGGTCGACAAAAATACAGCTCGCAGAATCGAGCTCGGCAATGCACTCCATCGCGCCACCCAGCTGTAGAACCTGGGCTTTGTCGCCCAGCGCGGCATCGAGCATAACCTGCATATACGGTGCGCTTTCAACAACAATAAGCTTTTTGTCTGCGAGCATATTCCGTATCTCCATCGAATCGAACAGGGCCAGGGCTGGCGATAAC
>JABDNS010000030.1 GCA_013043705.1 Pseudomonadales bacterium | reverse complement strand
CGCCAGAGCTAACGCCGGTTGCGATTGCGCAGGCGATGGCGTTTGTCGATAACTGTTTCGCTGGCCAGCAGCGAGTGGTCGACTACAGTGCGCTCGCCACGGCGGTGTTTTGTCACCCCAATATTGGCAGCGTAGGTTTATCGGAAGACGAAGCGGTTGATGCAGGCAAAGACATTGAGGTATTCGAGGCGGAGTTTCGCCACCTGAAACATACGCTTAGCGGTCGCGACGAGCGTACTTACATGAAGTTGGTGGTGGATCGTAGCAACGACAAGGTACTTGGCGCGCATATGATGGGGCAGGATGCTGGCGAAATTGTGCAGGGCCTGGCAATCGCATTAAAGGCCGGTGCAACCAAGGCGGTATTTGACGCCACCATTGGTATTCATCCAACCGCGGCAGAAGAGTTCGTTACCATGCGTAATGCCAGGGGCTGAGCGCTAGCAACGATACACAACGGCTCCTAATTAGCGCTACTTTCCTTAACGATATTCTCGTTTGCCGCGACCCGCGATTTAACGATCGACTCGCCATTGGCAAGCGAAATCGCGTCAAGCAGTATGCTGGCCGCTTCGTTCAACAAAAAATCGCTGCGCGGATCTTGCTCGTCGCTGCCTGCTTCTTGCTTGTCGACATCCACACTGGCCAGGGTTTTATTATCGTCACCGGCATTATCTGCAGGTTCCTCTTCAGGCTCTGCAGGCAAGCCTTTGGCAACCCGCAGGGCGCGCTCTAATGCCTCGCGATCGGATTCATCGGCCTCTATCATCGCTTTGCGTTTACTCAGGCTCAGCGGTAAATCGGTAATCGCCTTGTACTTGTCGTTCAGCGAAATTTTATCCACTAGATAGCGATAGTCGGGGTCGTCACCAACTCTTGCTGCGTGTTCCTGTTGCAATGAATTGACCAGCGGCGAGAAATCACCGTATACGCGATGCCGCAATGGTTTGACTTTGTCCCAGCCCAGCGCACGGTCCAAGGTGTTCTCGCCGATTTCGCTGCCATCGTAGAGGCTAGGTAGAACGATATCCGGCAGTACGCCGCGATGCTGTGTGCTCTCACCAGAAATCCGGTAGTACTTGGCCTCGGTGAGCTTCAGTGCGCCGTGGTTTAGCGGCGTAACCTGCTGCACAGTGCCCTTGCCGAAAGATTGGCTACCAACCACCAGGCCGCGGCCATAGTCTTGTATGGCGCCGGCGAAAATTTCTGAAGCCGATGCGCTAAGCCTGTCGATGAGCACAATAATCGGCTTGTCGTAATGATCAGGGTTGGGATAGTTGCCCTCGGGCTTTATCTTGCCGTTGGCCATGCGAATTTGCACTACCGGGCCGCGTTCGACGAACAGGCCGGTTAGCGTACGCGCTTCTTCAAGATAGCCGCCGCCATTGCCGCGCAGATCGATTACCACACCCTCGACTTGTTCCTCGTCCAGCTGTTTTAGCAGTTTCTGTACATCGCGGGTGGTACTGCGGAAGTTTTTCTCGCCGCGCATCTGGGCTTCGTAATCGTGATAGAAAGTCGGTACTTGCACGACACCGATTTTTTTCAATTGGCCGTTGTAGTAAACGTCCAGTGTGTCGCTCTGCGCAGCCTGTTCCTCAAGTTTAACTTTGTTGCGAACAATGTGAATGAACTTGCTTTCCAGTTGGCTGCCAGCGTCCTGGCCCTGGATTTCAAGTTTAACTACGGTATTTTTACGCCCGCGAATAAGCTCAACGACCTCATCCAGGCGCCAACCCACAACATTCTCTACTTCGCTATCACGCCCCTGGCCAACCGCGATAATGCGATGCTTGGGTTTGAGTTCGCCCTGCAATTCTGCAGGCCCGCCTTTCACCAAGCGCTCCACCACGGTGTAGTCACCATCGCTGCTGAGTACCGCGCCAATGCCTTCCAGCGACAGACTCATATTGATTGAAAAGTTTTCGCTAGTGCGCGGCGACATGTAATTGGAGTGCGGGTCATATAAACTAACCAACGCATTCATATAGGTTTGAAAAACATCCTCTGCATTAAACTGGCGCAGCCGCGTAACCTGGTTGCGAAAGCGTTTCTGCAGCGTCTCTACTATTTCGTCGTCGTCCTTCTCGGCAAGCCGCAAGCTAAGCACGGCATTTTTGAGCGATTTGCGCCGACGATCGTCGCGCTCGGCATTGTTGGCAGGCCAATCTTGCTCTTCGCTATTTAGCTGGATATGTTCATCGCGTTCGAAGTCCAGCCCGGCTATGAGTTCGGGCAGGTTTTTCTGCGTATGTTCGATATAGCTTATCGCCAGCTCTCGATAGCGATTGAAGATTTTATAACTGGGCTTAAGATTGCCACGGCGCAGGCCATCGTCGAGTTCGAAGCGGTAGGGCTCGAACGCGGCAATATCCTCGCGGCTAAAGTAATTTTTGTTTGGATCCAGGTTTTCCAGGTAGGTGTCGAGTAAAAGCGAAGACAAGGAATCATCAAACTGGCGCTTCTCATAATGGCGACGCTGCAATTTGATAAGAATTTCTTCAGCGGTGCGTGCGTGGCGAATTTGCGGCTGTAGCGGGGTGGTATCGTTGGCTTCTACAGCTTGCTCGCGTTCCGGGCTGACCAGCGCCAGCGCGGCAACGCTAAACAATAGCGCAGCGGCAATCGGTAGCAAAACTTTATTTCGTGTTAAAACCATTCAATTTATCTCTGCATAAGTATCGCAGGCTGGCTGGCGGCTGCCCGAACCTGCCCTGAGTTGGAGCTACGGCGGGCTGTAAGGTTCCAAAAAACCGCGCTTTCAGGCACAAACCACGCACGTCGCGCGAGGTTCTCGACACCTGCCCGAGCGCCCTGGAATCGATGTTCGATAGTCTCATTTTATCCTATCATGCGGGGTGTTGCGCGCCAGCCTGCTGGTCTGCGTGCTTGTGCGATGATAATCTGCGACACAGACATCAGCTTTCACGCGCCCCGACTCTCCCGACATCCGTTGTGTACCGATACCTGCTACTACTTTTCTTCCTTGTACCCCTGCTAGAAGTTTGGCTTCTGGTGCGTGTGGGCGCCCATATCGGCCCCTGGCTGGTTATCTTGAGCATCTTTGCAACCGCCGTAATTGGCGCGTTT
Organism: Pseudomonadales bacterium; assembly: GCA_013043705.1. GTDB lineage: Bacteria > Pseudomonadota > Gammaproteobacteria > Pseudomonadales > UBA7434 > UBA7434. The sequence goes on along the minus strand of JABDNS010000030.1, from coordinate 18,984 downwards.
TTCCTGCGTTTGCAGGGCTTTTCCACGCTGCATCGCGCGCAAGGCGCGATGCTATCGGGCAGGTTACCTGCCGTGGAAATGGTGGAGGGCGTGCTGTTATTACTTGCCGGCGCTTTGCTGCTAACGCCGGGCTATGCCACCGATGTGGTTGGCTTTTTGCTGCTCTGGCCTGCATCCCGGACGCCGCTGGCCAGGTACCTGCTGGCTCGCGTGCTGATTGTAGACCCACTGGCAGGGGCTGAAAAATCCGCTCATGATGCGTATTCGGCGAGCCGGCCGGGTCAGCAACAGGCGGGCGGATCCAGCGCTACTGGCGCCGCACCGCACAGGCACCCGCACCAGCCTGAAGTGCTCGAGGGCGAGTTTACCCGTGAAGATTAGCCACGGCAGGCGAAACTTTTTGTCCAGCCCTTGAAATCACTTTAAAAGCCCCCAATGTTAAGTCGCGGATCTGTTTAAGGCGGGTCCATGCGCGTAGTTTGGCTTTGGGCAGCGCCGGTTTTGGATCTACTGCTGGTGGTCGAGCCCAGGCTAATTGGTAACACTGGGCTTGCAATTGCCTATGGAGCAGGTAAAGTGCGTCGCCGAATTGGCACTCGAAGGAAGAGAGTGCCAGCAACGCGATGCGGGACGCCCGGCTGTATACAAAATGCTCTATCGGCTCCTGCGCGCTCAACCCAGGTTAATTGAGGAGATAGTTCGATGAAAATTCGTCCTTTGCACGATCGCGTTGTAGTAAGGCGCAAAGAGGAAGAGGAAACCAGCGCGGGCGGTATCGTGCTGCCGGGCTCTGCCAAAGAAAAACCCAACCAGGGCGAAGTCATTGCCGTGGGTAGTGGCAAGGTGCTCGACAACGGAGACACGCGTCCGCTCGACGTGAAAATTGGTGATGTGATCGTGTTCGGCAAGTACGCCGGCAGCGACACCATAGAAGTCGACGGCGAAGAGCTGGTTATTCTGTCGGAGTCCGACATCAAGGCAATCGTTGAGTAACTCCGCCCTGCAAGCAACTGCAATTAAATGGCTGAGTAAGTAACGAGTAGGTAATTAGCCGAACAGGCTTTTGGAAACTAACACAGATTAAGGTAATCAATCATGGCTGCTAAAGACGTGAAATTCGGTGACGCCGCAAGAGCAAAAATGCTCGACGGCGTAAACATTCTGGCCGACGCGGTAAAAACCACACTCGGCCCCAAAGGGCGCAATGTCGTGCTGGATAAATCTTTCGGTGCACCCACCGTCACCAAAGATGGTGTTTCGGTAGCAAAGGAAATTGAGCTTGAAGACAAGTTCGAAAACATGGGCGCTCAAATGGTCAAGGAAGTTGCTTCGCAAGCTTCCGATGAGGCTGGTGACGGCACCACTACAGCAACGGTGCTGGCTCAATCGATCGTCAACGAAGGCTTGAAGTCGGTGGCTGCGGGCATGAACCCGATGGACCTGAAGCGTGGTATCGACAAGGCGGTTACTGCTGCGGTTGAAGAAGTGCGCAAGCTCGCTATTCCCTGCACTGATGGCAAGGCCATTGCACAGGTAGGTACCATCTCCGCGAATAGCGATACGCTGGTTGGTGAAATCATTGCCGAGGCCATGGAAAAGGTTGGCAAAGAAGGGGTCATCACTGTAGAGGAAGGTTCCGGTCTAGAGAATGAGCTGGAAGTGGTTGAAGGTATGCAGTTCGATCGCGGTTACCTGTCGCCGTACTTCATTACCAACCAGGACAATATGACCGTTGAGCAGGAAACGCCGTTTATCCTGTTAGTCGACAAGAAAATTTCCAATATCCGTGAGTTACTCCCGCTGCTTGAAAATGTAGCCAAGGCAAGCCGTCCGCTGGTCATTGTGGCCGAAGATGTTGAAGGCGAAGCATTGGCTACGCTGGTTGTAAATAACATGCGCGGCATCGTAAAAGTTGCCGCTTGTAAAGCGCCAGGCTTCGGCGATCGCCGCAAAGCCATGCTGGAAGACATCGCTATTCTTACTGGCGGCACGGTCATTTCAGAGGAAGTTGGCCTCGACCTGGAAACAGCCACGTTGGAGCATCTTGGCCAGGCCAAGCGTGTAACCATGAACAAGGAAAACTCAACCATTATCGATGGCGCGGGTGATCCTGCTGGTATCGAAGCGCGCGTCAAGCAAATTCGTGCGCAGATTGAAGAAACCTCATCCGACTACGACCGTGAAAAACTACAGGAGCGGGTTGCCAAACTCGCCGGTGGTGTTGCGGTAATTAAAGTGGGTGCTGGTACTGAAATCGAGATGAAGGAGAAGAAAGCCAGGGTAGAGGACGCGCTTCACTCAACCCGTGCTGCCGTAGAAGAGGGCGTTGTACCTGGCGGTGGCGTGGCGCTGATTCGTGCATTGCAATCAATCGATGGATTGCAGGGCGAGAACGACGACCAGACCGCCGGCATTAACTTGCTGCGTCGCGCCATGGAATCACCGTTGCGCCAAATCGTGACCAATGCCGGTGAGGAAGCCTCGGTTGTTGTTAACGAAATCAAAGGCAGGAAGGGTAACCAGGGCTATAACGCTGGCACCGGCGAGTACGGCGATATGATCGAAATGGGTATTCTCGACCCCGCTAAAGTAACCCGTACGGCGCTGCAATCGGCAGGTTCAATTGCCGGTTTGATGATCACTACCGAAGCGATGATCACCGATAAGCCTGAAGATTCACCGGCACCGGCGATGCCGGACATGGGTGGCATGGGCGGTATGGGCGGCATGATGTAAGCAGCCCTTGCGCACAAAAAACCCGGCCTTGTGCCGGGTTTTTTGTTTTCAACATTGCATGCTGCTTGTGCAATTTGCGCAAAGTCGATGCAGTGTATTCAGGGCTAATTTCGATTAAACTGGCGCAGTTCAAGCGCCAATACAATTTTCGCTGCACCTGTTTTTAAATTAAATCGAAGAAGAGGATCTATCCATGTTAATTGAGTTTATTTTTCGCTGGGCACATGTATTGTTCGGAATTACCTGGATCGGGCTGCTGTACTACTTTAATTTCATTCAAGGTGGTTACTTCAAAGCCGCGTCGCCTGAAGGTTTAGCAGACGCCAAGGCTAAGTTAGCGCCCGAAGCGCTGTGGTGGTTTAGATGGGGCGCGATGTTCACTTTCCTGACCGGCCTTGTGTTGCTGCATTTTGTTTATGGCAAAGGTGTCCTGAATGAGTACATCGTGCTGGGTGCGTTGATGGGCACCTTCATGTTCCTTAATGTCTGGTTGATTATCTGGCCAAACCAGAAAATTGCACTGGGTATGGTCGATGGCGATGGCTCGGTAGCGGGCCCTAAAGCCCTGCTGGCTTCGCGCACTAACACCTTGTTCTCTGCGCCAATGGCTTTCGGCATGCTGGCTGGGCCACATTTCATCGAAGGATATGGTGCCGCAAACTGGGGTTCCGCGGGGTTCCTTATCGCTTTGGCGCTGGTTGTGCTGCTGGAAGTTAACGCGATTATGGGCAAACTAGGCCCAATGGAGAGCGTCAAGGGTGTCATCCACAGTAGCCTGGGGCTCACCGCCATCGTTTTTGCTGCGGTTTATTATCTGTAGTCGTTGGCCAGCCCGGAGTATGAGCTTGTAAACACAGCTTTAGCGATTAGAAAAGGGGCCTATGGGCTCCTTTTTTTTCGCTTGTTGTTTACCGTAAGGAATGCACAATCGCTTTGAGCGGCTTATGTGGCACTCTATAATTGCTTCTTTTCACGCTGCCAAAATTGCACGATCACCCCCAAGAGGCTTGCCGCGCTGTGAACAGACGAGAGCACGAACCGCTCAATGACCTGCCGAGTATGGCGCCAGCCCGCGATGAGGTTTCCCGGCGCAAAACGCCGCAGGCATCGCTGGCGAAAGGCGGCGGTTCGGGCGGCCTGCTGTCTATTTTGGCCTTGCTGATTGGCATTACCGCACTCGGCGCGGCCTATTTCCTGTACGAGCAAAGCCTGGCCACACATGCCAAGGCAGAGCTGTTCGAGCAACGCGTGCAAGTATTGGAAGGGCAGTTGGCTAGTACCGGTGACGAGCTTAGTGAATCAGATGCCGCGGTTCGCGTGCGTATGAAAGAACTTGACCTGGAAGTGCGCAAGCTTTGGGATGACCGTAAAAAAAAGCTCGCGGAAGACAAGCAGCGTGATAAAAAAGTTGCGACACAGGAAAAGCAAACCGTATCACTTGGAAAAAAATATTCGTCCAGCGCTGCGCAGCTAACCGCGCTCTCTGCGCAGGTGGACGAAATGGCAGAGATCCTGGACAGGGCCGACCTGGGTACCATCGAAAAAAATATTGCCGATGCGAAAGCCAGTGCGGCAAAATTGACAAGGGATTTCGCTGCGCTTGAAAAGCGAGTAAAAGCCAACGAAGAGTGGGTAGAGTCGGTGAATGTTTTCAGGCGCCAGGTTAATGAGCGCCTTAACCAGATACAAAACCCGGCTTCGCCCGCGCCGGTACTTCGCTAGGCACCATTTCAATTCATCGACTTCGCCAGGCGCCTGGCGAACATTCGCGAGTAGCTTGCATGACCGTTATCAAACAGGAAGACCTTATTAGCAGTGTTGCCGACGCGCTGCAGTATATTTCTTACTATCACCCACTGGATTTTATCCAGGCAATCAACCAAGCCTATGAGCGCGAGCAATCGAAAGCCGCCAAGGATGCAATGGCGCAGATTCTTATCAATTCGCGCATGTGTGCCATGGGCCATCGGCCGATCTGCCAGGACACCGGCATCGTTACCGTCATCGCAAAAATTGGTATGGACGTGCGCTGGGCAGATGCCAGTATGGGTGTTAGCGATATGATTAATGAAGGTGTGCGCCGCGCCTACCTGTTGCCCGACAACATATTGCGCGCCTCTATCCTGGACGACCCCGACGGCGCGCGTAGCAATACCAAAGACAATACGCCGGCCGTTATTCACTATGAAATAGTGCCGGGTAACACCGTCGATATCCACGTTGCGGCCAAGGGCGGTGGCTCCGAGGCGAAAGCCAAATTTGCCATGCTCAACCCTTCCGACTCGGTGGTCGACTGGGTGTTGGAGCAAGTGCCGAAAATGGGTGCGGGCTGGTGCCCGCCCGGCATGTTGGGCATTGGCATTGGCGGTACAGCAGAAAAGGCCATGCTACTGGCCAAAGAGGTGCTGATGGAGCCTATCGATATCGGCGCTTTAAAGACCCGCGGCGCCTCAAATCGTACCGAAGAGTTGCGCCTTGAGTTGTACGACAAGGTCAATAGATTGGGCATAGGTGCGCAAGGGCTTGGCGGGCTTACAACTGTGGTCGATATTAAAGTCGCCGATTACCCCACGCACGCCGCCAACAAGGCAGTCGCGATAATCCCCAATTGCGCAGCAACGCGGCACGCGCACTTTGTGCTGGATGGCTCCGGCCCGGTAGCGCTTGAAGCACCGTCTATTGAGGAATGGCCGGAAGTGAGTTGGGAAGTGGGGCAAGACGTGCGTAGGGTAAATCTGGATACCGTAACGGCGCAAGATGTGACGCATTGGCAGCCGGGTGAAACGGTGTTGCTGTCTGGCAAGATGCTGACCGGGCGCGACGCCGCGCACAAAAAAATGGTGGATATCCTGGGCCGTGGTGAAAAGTTACCGGTTGATCTAAACGGTCGGTTTATCTATTACGTAGGCCCGGTCGACCCGGTGCGCGACGAAGTGGTTGGTCCCGCAGGGCCCACTACCGCAACGCGCATGGATAAATTCACCCGCAGTATGCTCGAGCAAACCGGCTTGCTGGGCATGATCGGTAAGGCCGAGCGGGGGCCTATGGCCATCGAGGCGATTCGCGATAACAAAGCCGTATACCTGATGGCGGTAGGCGGTGCGGCTTACCTTGTTGCGCAGGCCATTAAGGCTGCAAAAGTTGTTGCCTTCGAGGAGCTTGGCATGGAGGCTATTTATGAGTTTGAGCTTGAAGACATGCCGGTTACGGTTGCGGTAGATTCGCGCGGTGAATCGGTGCATAAAACCGGGCCGGCCATTTGGTCGAAAAAAATTGAAGAGCAGGCCATTAAGGTTGGATAAGCTGTTCAGCTGTTATCGCGATTAATGCAAAGGTTAAAATATATTTTATGACGATACAGGGCAGGCGAACAAAGATTGTGGCCACACTCGGGCCCGCTTCAAGTAGTGCCGAGATTATCGGGGAAATGATTGATGCGGGCGTAGATATATTCCGGCTTAATTTTTCGCACGGTAGCCACGCTGATCACCAAAAAAATATTGCAACCGTCAGGGAGCAGGCGTTATTGCGCGGCCGCTACATAGGTATGCTCGGAGACCTTCAAGGCCCAAAAATTCGCATCGGACAATTGCAGCAGGAACCGATGCCGCTGGCAATTGGAGACCAGCTCGTGTTTACGCTCGATGCTGCCAGCGCCGATAGCATGCAGGGCCGTGTGCACGTGACTTACGAGCCGCTGCCAAGCTCGGTTGCGGCAGGCGACATCCTGTTGCTCGACGACGGTCGCATACGCATGCGGGTCACCGGTGTTGTCGACGAAGAGGTGCACTGCGAAGTCACGCAGGCGGGGCTGTTGAGTTCGCGCAAGGGCATTAATCGCCTGGGTGGGGGTTTGGCGGCCGACGCAATTACAGAAAAAGACCTCGAGGACCTGCAGTGCATTATTGAAAATGACCTTGAGTACGTGGCGGTATCTTTTCCCAGTCACGCTGAAGATTTAAAGCCGGTGCGCGATGCGCTTGAGGCCGCTGCTAACAAGGCTCGCATCATTGCCAAAATCGAGCGTGCCGAAGTAGTAGAAACTGATGAAAATCTACAGGGCATTATCGACGCTGCCGACGGGGTTATGGTGGCACGTGGCGACCTCGGCGTTGAGATTGGTGATCCCCAATTAGTGGGCGTGCAAAAGAAAATCATTCAATTCGCACGCATGTCGAACAAACCGGTGATCACCGCCACGCAGATGATGGAGTCGATGATTACAGAACCTGTGCCTACGCGCGCCGAGGTATTTGATGTCGCCAATGCAGTACTGGACGGCACCGATGCGGTGATGCTGTCGGGTGAGACTGCAAGCGGCGCGTTTCCGGCCGAGGTAGTACGAGCGATGGCAGACACCGCGATTGGCGCTGAAAAACACCCAACAATGAGCCAGTCGAACTACCGGGTGGAATCGACATTTGCAAGTATCGAGGAGTGTATCGCGATGTCGACCATGTACGCGGCCAATCACCTCGATGGTCTATCCGCGATTGTTTGCTTATCGGAATCCGGGAATACGCCGCTGCTCGCATCGCGCATCCATTCCAACCTGCCCATATACGGTGTGTCGCGCAATCTCTCAAGTTGCCGGCGCATGGCGCTGGTACGAGGTGTCATTCCACTTTATTTTGATGCAACCAAATCGCGCAATAACGTGTGGGACGCGGTTATGGCACTTATAGCTGAGCGCGGTGAATTGCAGGCGGGGCAGCGTATTGCGTTTAGCTGCGGAGATTTCGCCGGTCAGGGCGGCTCCACTAACACCCTCAAGTTGCTGCAATACCAGCCTTAAACCGCAGGGCAGCATGTAGTTTAATATGGTGAGCGCCAAAAAAATTCTTGTTATCGACGACGAGCAATCGATCAGGGAGATGGTCCGGATGGCGCTGGAACTGAATGACATGCAATGCCTGGAAGCGGGCTCTGCCAGTCAGGCCTTGCCACTTATCATCGACCAGCGGCCCGATATGATTTTGCTCGACTGGATGATGCCCGAAGTCAGTGGCCTGGATTTTCTGCGTCGCTTGAAGCGCGATAGCAGCACAGCGGAAATTCCGGTGATTATGTTAACCGCGAAGACCGCTGAAGACAGTGCGGTGAGTGGGCTGGATGCTGGCGCCGATGACTACATTAGTAAACCATTTCGCCCACGTGAACTGGTCTCGCGTATCAACGCATTATTTCGGCGCGGTGGGCCTGCAGGTGACGGTCATTGCCTGCAAGTACAAGGCCTGCAGCTGGATGCCAATGCGCACAGCGTATCAATTGATGGCGAACTGGTTGACATACCGCCCACCGAATTCAAGCTACTGCAATTCTTTATGTCTCACCCTGAACGGGCCTATTCGCGAGCGCAGCTGTTAGACCATGTTTGGGGCGGTAACGTTTACATTGAGGAACGCACTGTCGACGTGCATATTCGCCGCCTCCGGCGTTCGCTCAGGCCTGGATTTGCGCAACGGGACTACGGTGCTTTTATCCAGACCATACGTGGTACCGGCTATCGATTCTCTGCGCAGCTGGCCGCCGGTTAAGCACTACAACATCCGTAAGTGCATTCGTTTAATGGCAATTCTGCCGTTATAATTGCCCGCCGCCCATAATCTATAAGCACTAGCCCAGGCCTCTTAACCGCAACGAATGAACGCTACTTTTCAATCGCTTATTTTACGCCTGGCGCTTAGCGGTCTGCTGGGCGCTTTGATCGGCTTGCAACTGGGCAATATCTGGTTGGGGCTTTGCGCAGCTTTGTTTGGCGCCACGGTTTTTTTTCTGCGCGATTTCCAGCGTTTTTATACCTGGCTTTCCAGCGGTGCCGGACCGGAAAAACCACTGCTGAGTACGTTTTGGTCGAACGTGCGCGACCAGGTAGTCAGGATTGTTCGCCAACACGAAAATGAAAAAACGCAACTGGTTGCCGATGTTGAATTCTTTAAAGATTCTTTCCAGGCCCTTGATAGCGCGGTGTTGGTGGTCGACAGGAGCGGCGAAATTGACTGGGCCAACGCCGCCGCAGAAAAAATGCTTGGCATTTCACTTCAGCGCGATTCAGGTGAGCCGCTACAAAACTTGCTGCGTGCACCTGCATTCCTGAAGTACTTTGAATCACAAAAATTTGATGAACCGATGCTTATGCGCTCTCCGGTGGATCGATCGCGTCAGCTCGAAGTGCAAGCAACAGTTTTTCGAGAAGAGTACACGCTTATATTTGTTCGCGATATAACCAACTATGCCCAGCTCGAACGCGTCAGGCAAGATTTTGTTGCCAATGTCTCGCATGAAATGCGCACGCCATTAACGGTTATTAATGGCTATCTTGAATTGCTGATGGACAATAAAAAAGAGCTTGCAGAGGACGTGCATGCCGTATTGAAGAAAATGCTTGTGCAATCGCGGCGTATGGATGACCTGGTAAACGATTTGCTGTGGCTGTCGCGACTGGAGTCTATGCCGCAACCCGATAGGTCAGAGCAATTTTCTTTAAAGGGAATGCTGGATGGGATAATAGAAGATGCCAGGGTCGGTTCGCCTAGCGTAACTATAGAACTACGAATCGCCAATGATATTTTCCGGGACGCAACGGTCACACCTGAACAAATTCAAATGCACGGAGCCTATGAAGAGCTACGTGCCGCAATCAGCAACCTTGTACAGAATGCATTGAAATATACTTCCGCAGACGGGCATATCAGCATTGAATGCAGTCGCTATTTCAATGATTTTTACCTGCAGGTGAAAGATGACGGAGTGGGTATCGACCCCGTACACCTGCCGCGCCTGACCGAGCGTTTTTATCGCGTTGACGATAGTCGCACCACTGATACCGGTGGTACCGGGCTGGGTCTTGCTATCGTCAAACACGTGCTCAAGCGGCACGATGCCCGCCTGCGAATTCGCAGCAAGCCGGGCAAGGGGAGCACGTTCACCTGTGTGTTCCCGATTGCGAGTTTGTCGTACACACCATTGCCTGCCTCGCATCAAGCCGGGCAAGCTACATCAGGCTTGCGGGCCAACGGCGACCCAACCGCGGCAATATAGATGTTTTTTTAACCTCATTCGTTGTATCCAGCCTTCATCAAACTGTCATATTCAGTCTTTATGCTGCGCTTGAACTTACATTACTGGGTGTGACCCAGGTGTGTAGTACCCAACAGGTGAATGAGGTATCTATTATGATCAAAACTGCCGTGATGGTCTTTTCTGGTTTAGTGGCGTACATGCCACTAATGGCGCCGGCTAATGCCGAGCGCGACTATATCGAAGTGGTCGGCTCGTCCACTGTCTATCCATTCGCAACCGCGGTGGCCGAAAAGTTCGGCAAGGGCAGCAAATTCAAAACGCCAAAAATCGAATCGACCGGCTCTGGCGGCGGTATGAAGTTATTTTGCAATGGCATCGGCAGCCAGTACCCGGATGTGACCAACGCGTCGCGGCGTATCAAGGAAAACGAGTACAAGATGTGCCTGGAGAATGGCGTTACCGATATTATCGAGGTGTTGATTGGTTACGACGGTATCGCGTTCGCTAACTCTCGCAAATCGCAGCAGTATGTGCTGAGCCGCAAGGACATCTATCTTGCGCTTGCCAAGGACGTGCCGAATCCCGACGGTTCAGAAAGCTTTGTGCCAAATCCTTACCAGACCTGGAAGGATGTTAACGCCGTGTTGCCCGCCACAAAAATTGAGGTACTTGGGCCGCCACCCACCTCCGGCACGCGCGATGCGTTTGTTGAACTGGCCCTCGAGGGTGGTTGCAAAAGCTTTGGCTGGATCAAAGCGATGAAGAAAGTCGACAAGCCCGCGTACAAGGCTCGCTGCCATACCATTCGCGAGGACGGTGCCTTTATAGAAGCTGGTGAGAACGACAACCTGATTGTTAATAAGCTTCACGCCAACCCTTCGGCCTTCGGCGTATTCGGGTTCAGTTTCCTCGACCAGAATTCCGACAAGGTACAGGGCTCCAAGGTCGAAGGCTTTGCGCCAACGTTTGAATCGATTGCCTCGGGTGACTACAGCATTTCACGCCCGCTTTATTTCTATGTCAAAAAAGCGCACGTGGGCGTGGTACCGGGTATTGTGGAATACTTGCGCGAATTCACCGCGGATTCGACTTGGGGCGACGAGGGTTATTTGGCCGACAAGGGCATGATTCCGCTGGACGATGCCAAGCGTAAGGCGATCCGCAAATCGGTCCGGAAGCTGCAGCGGCTGCAGCTCTAAGCAATCGCTGACAGACCGAAAAAAGCCAGTGCAAAGCGCTGGCTTTTGTCTTTTGGGCAGGCTATAAAGGGCGCCGCTTCGGGGTTGCCAGCAAGGCTTGGCCCGCATCTTTAACTCACTTTCTTTGCGATGCCAATAAGTACATTATTCACTGTTATCCTGCTGTTGTTGGCGGTTGCGTTTTACGCAGGCCAACGCAAGGCGCTTGGCTTTCGCGCACGCGCGCAGACCCAGGCCCTGCCGTTTTATCATGGCGCATGGTTCGCGGTTTACCTGATCGCACCGGCCTGCGCGGTACTGGCAGTTTGGAGCCTGCTTGATGGCGTGCTAATCAAGTCGATGGTCTTGCAGAGTCTGCCCGCGCAGTTTAGCGGGGCGAGCGATGCAGAGCGCGAACTGCTGTACAGTGAAGTCAGCCGCCTGGCCTATTCGCGTTTCAGTTCCACCAATGCCGACGCGCTGCAGGGCTCGGTGGGCACTTACATGTCGCTCAACGCGACCAGCCTGAAAATCAAGTACACACTCAGCGCAATGGTTATGCTCGCCTGCGGCGCCTGGGCCTGGCTACGCCTGCAACCCGCATTTAATGCGCGGGTACGCTTTGAGCGGGTGGTGCTTGCATTGCTGCTCGGCTCTGCCTGTCTCGCCATCTTTACCACGGTCGGCATTGTATTCTCGGTGCTTTTCGAAGCATTGCGTTTTTTCGACACGGTGCCGTTCCACGAATTTGTGTTCGGCACGCATTGGAGCCCGCAGATGTCCATCCGCGAGGACCAGGTGGGATCTTCCGGTGCATTCGGGGCAGTGCCGCTATTTGTCGGCACGCTGCTGATTTCAGCAATCGCAATGACAGTGGCGGTGCCGCTGGGCCTGCTTTCGGCCATTTACTTATCTGAATACGCGAGCCGCAGCTTTCGCGCCTGGGCCAAGCCTGCGCTGGAAGTACTTGCTGGTATCCCGACTGTGGTGTACGGATTTTTCGCGGCAATTACCGTGGCTCCGCTGTTACGAGGCTTCGGCGAAATGCTGGGACTGAGTGTCGCGTCGGAGAGTGCACTGGCGGCCGGGTTGGTGATGGGCGTTATGATTATACCGTTTGTCTCCTCGCTGTCCGATGACGTCATCAACGCGGTACCGCAGTCGTTGCGCGATGCATCCTACGCGCTGGGCGCCACGCGCTCCGAAACGATACGCCAGGTGATCATCCCCGCCGCGCTGCCGGGCATCGTGGGAGGAATTTTACTGGCCGTATCCCGCGCGATTGGCGAGACCATGATCGTAGTCATGGCGGCCGGGCTTTCGGCAAACCTGACCATCAACCCGCTTGAGGCGGTAACAACCGTAACTGTGCAAATTGTTACCTTGCTGGTTGGCGACCAGGAGTTTGATTCGCCCAAAACCCTGGCTGCATTCGCACTGGGCCTAATGCTTTTTGTGACCACGCTTTGCCTGAATGTCATCGCGCTGAAAGTGGTGCGTAAATACCGCGAGCAATACGACTAGATCGCCATGTCTAACAGCCATTCGCCAAGTACCATAGAAATCGTCAATCGCAACCTCGCGGTGCGCTATGCGCGCGAACGCAGGTTCCGCCGGCTGGGCCTTGCTGCGGTGCTGAGCGGCTTTGCGGCACTGATATTCCTGATGGTCACGATTGTCGGGGACGGCTGGCGCGCCTTCCAGCAGGGTTATATCGAACTTGAGATTAACTTCGATGCCGAGGCGTTGGAGATCGACGATCCGGCGGACGACGATCAATGGCAGTACGCGGATTACACGAGTTTGATCAGGTCGGCACTTCGCGAGCGTTTTCCGGCGTTGCAAACCCGCAAAGAGAAAAAACTGTTGTACTCGCTGGTCAGCCCGGGGGCCGATTATCAGTTGGCGAACATGCTCGTGGAAAACCGCGAATGGCTGGGCCAGGTGCAGCGCGTGAGATTGCCGGTCGACGACGACATCGATGTATTGTTGAAGGGCTATGTCGATGAGACCTTGCCGGAGGATGAGCGGCGTATTTCCAATGCGCAAATTGAATTGGTGAAAGGCCTCAAGAGCTCAGGTGAAATAGCGCTGGGGTTTAACCATATCTTTTTTACCGCGGGTGATTCGCGCGAGCCGGAGCAGGCGGGTATACGGGGCGCTTTAATCGGCTCGTTCCTCACACTGGTGGTCACGCTGAGCCTGTCCTTTCCAATTGCAGTGGCGGCGGCCATTTACCTGGAGGAGTTTGCGCCACGCAACCGAATTACGGACATTATCGAAGTCAATATCAACAATCTCGCCGCCGTGCCCTCCATTGTATTCGGCCTGCTGGGCCTTGCAGTTTTCCTGAACCTGTTTGGCATGCCTCGGTCGGTGCCCCTGGTTGGTGGCATAGTGCTGACCTTAATGACCTTGCCTACCATCATTATTTCCAGCCGGGCGGCACTTAAAGCGGTACCGCCTTCCATCCGTGAAGCAGCGCTGGGCTTGGGAGCTTCAAAGATGCAGGTCATCTTCCATCACGTGCTGCCACTGGCACTGCCGGGCATGCTCACCGGCGCTATTATTGGCATGGCCCAGGCGCTGGGCGAAACGGCACCGCTGTTGATGATTGGCATGGTTGCGTTTATCGTGGATATTCCCGCGGGCTTCACCGATCCCGCCACTGTTTTGCCGGTGCAGATATTTTTGTGGTCCGATAGCCCCGAGCGTGGGTTCGTGGAGCGCACCTCGGCCGCGATCATGGTGCTGTTGTTTTTCCTGATCGCAATGAACGCGGTTGCGGTGCTGCTGCGCAGGCGTTTTGAGAGGCGCTGGTAATGGCTGGCAGGTGTAAATAATTAGCGTACCAGCCTGAAAGGCGACCGCTAAAAAAACTATTATTTGCGTAATAGGCGCGATTTGAAGTAGCAGAATACTATGAGTAATCCAATCAAAAATCCTCTCGCGGCCGAGCAACTCGTGGCAGACCCGGTGCCGTCCGCTGGCGAACCGATCAGCATGCATCCGGATGCAGACTTGAGTAAAACGGTCGGCAAGATTGAGGTAAAAAATGCGAAGATGTCGATGCGCAGCGTGGATGTATTCTACGGCGACAAGCAAGCCATTTTCGATGTCAATCTCGACATAGCGCGCAATGAAGTCATTGCCATGATTGGCCCATCCGGTTGTGGTAAGTCTACTTTTCTTCGCTGCCTCAATCGAATGAACGACACCATTGAGAACTGCAAAGTCACAGGTTCGGTGCTGCTTGAAGGCGAGGATATATACGCCACCAAGCAAGATGTCGTGCCCTTGCGCGCGCAGGTTGGTATGGTATTCCAAAAGCCGAACCCGTTTCCGAAATCGATATACGACAATGTCGCCTACGGTCCGCGTATCCATGGCTTGGCCCATAGCAACGTGGACCTCGATGAAATTGTCGAAACCAGCTTGCAGCGAGCTGGCCTGTGGTCTGAGGTGAAAGACCGGCTGGACCAGCCCGGCACCGGCTTGTCTGGCGGCCAGCAACAGCGCTTGTGTATTGCGCGCACTATTGCGGTGAGTCCGGAAGTTATATTAATGGACGAGCCCTGTTCTGCACTAGACCCGATAGCAACGGCGAAAATCGAGGAGCTAATCGATGAACTTCGCAGTCGTTTTACGATCGCAATTGTCACGCACTCGATGCAGCAGGCGGCGCGGGTTTCAAATCGAACAGCCTATTTTCATCTAGGCTATTTAGTTGAAGTAGGAAAAACCGATGATATCTTTACTAACCCCAACCATAAACTGACGGAAGACTATATTACCGGTCGCTTCGGCTAGTTTTGCCAGGCCGCATAACGGGCGGAAAAGACTATGAGCATAGATAACTTTACAGGGCATATATCACAGCGCTTCGATGACGAACTCGATGCAGTGAAGGGCCGGCTGACCGAAATGGGCGGTATTGTTGAGCAGCAAGTGGGCGATGCTATTGCGGCGCTACTGAATGCCGATGTGGCGCTAGCCGAGCGCGTGGTCAAGAAAGATAAGTCCATAAACAAGCTCGAAGTAGCGATCGACGAAGACTGCGCACTTATACTTGCGCGCCGCCAACCCGCCGCGCGCGACCTTCGTTTTGTTTTATCCATAATAAAGACAACCACGGATCTCGAGCGAATTGGTGACGAGGCAGATAAAATGGCCACGCAAGCGATTAGCTTGTCGGAGGAAGGCAAAGCGCCGCACGGTTACGTAGAAATTCGCCATATTGGCCAGCACGTCTCGCGCATGCTTTCCGAGGCGCTGGATTGCTTCGTACGCCAGGATGTTGAGTTGGCGCTCAAAGTTGCCCAGGAAGACAAAGCCGTGGATGTTGAATACGGTAGTGCGCTGCGAGCCATGATGACTTATATGATGGAAGATCCGCGCAGCATTACACGCGTCATGAGTATCATGTGGTCTTTACGGGCGCTTGAACGCATTGGCGATCACGCGCGCAACATTGCCGAGCACGTAATCTATATGGTGCAGGGCGATGATGTTCGTCACCTGGGGTTGAAAAAGATGGCCGAGAAAGTTAAACAACGCTAATCGAATACACCGCGTTTATTATTGTTGTTTAAATAGCCAGCCCGGGTTCGACGCACGCCTGTTCAGTGCCATTTCTGGCACCACAATTACAATTAAACAATAATTTTGTTCAGCCCAGGTGTATACACTGGCGGCGGACGACTTTGCGCCCGTTGACCGCGCCGATTAAACAAGCGACGATTAACCGGTAAATATTATGGATAATGTAGCCAAAGCTGCCGGGTAAAATCGTGATGATTAGGATAGCGTTGCACAATAACCAAGTGGTAAAGACATGAAAGCCTCTGATTTATTTGTCGAATGCCTTGAAGAAGAGGGCATCGAGTATATTTTTGGTGTGCCCGGCGAAGAAAATGCCGACTTTATGATGTCGCTGGAAAAATCAGGCCAGATTAAATTTATTCTTACCCGGCATGAGCAGGGTGCTGCCTTTATGGCAGAAATATACGGGCGGCTCACCGGCCAACCAGCCGGATGCCTGGGTACGCTTGGGCCGGGCGCAACCAACCTGATTACCGGCGTCGCCGATTCGAATATGGACCGTGCGCCGATGCTGGTGCTCACCGGCCAGGGTGCATCAACCCGACTGCACAAAGAATCGCACCAGGTAATGGACGTGGTTGCGATGTTCAAACCCGTAACCAAATGGGCAACCACTGTTTTGCATCCGGAAAATATCCCTGAAATTATCCGCAAGGCAGTGCGTTTGGCGCGCACCGAAAAGCCGGGCGCTGTGCATATCGAGCTGCCTGAAGACATTGCCAAGCTACCGGTTGCTGGCGAGCCGCTGAGCGTGCAAAAATTCCGACGCCCGGTGCCGGCCGACAAGATCATCGACCAGGCGGTAGAGGCGATTTCACAAGCCAAGCGCCCTGTAATCATTGCCGGCAATGGTTGTATTCGCAAGCGCGCCAGCAAACAGCTGCGCAAACTTTGCGAGCAAACCGGCATCGGCGTAATTAGCACGTTTATGGCAAAAGGCGCTGTCGATATGGACGCCGACTATTGCCTGTACACCATCGGCCTTGGGGCGAAGGATTACGTGGCCTGTGCGGTTGATTCCGCCGACCTGGTTATCACGCTGGGTTATGACATGGTTGAGTATCATCCCAAGTTGTGGAATGACGGCAAAAACAAAAAAGTTTTGCATATTGATTTTCTGCCTGCCGAGATCGATGAGAATTATCACCCCGAAGTTGAAGTAGTGGGTGACCTTGCGCACGCGCTATGGATGATCAACGAGCGCGTTGCAGAAAACCCCGATCGTTTTTCCTTTGACTTGGCGCAGCAACACGCAGTGCGCCGCGATATGTGGGAAGAAATTTCCGCGCACAAAGACGAACAGCTAGTGGGCACGATTACCCCGCAAAAAGTTTTGTGGGATGCGCGCGAAGTGATGGGTGCCGAAGATATTCTGCTATCCGATGTGGGTGCGCACAAAATGTGGATTGCCAGGCAGTACCAGTGTCACGAACCCAACACCTGCTTGATTCCCAATGGTTTTTGCTCGATGGGCTTCTCTTTGCCCGGTGCAATAGCTGCGTCCATGGTGCACCCGGATAAAAAGATCCTGTCGATTAGTGGCGATGCGGGTTTCCTGATGAATGTACAGGAAATGGAAACCGCCAAGCGCCTGGGCAGCAAATTTGTGGCAATGGTGTGGGAAGATAATGCCTACGGCCTGATTGCCTGGAAACAGGAAAATGAGTTCGGCAAACATACAGAGCTATCGTTCGGCAACCCCAACTGGTTGGAGCTGGCTTCGGCATTTGGTTGGAACGGCCACTATGTGAAAGGTGGGGCTGAACTCAAAACAGTGCTGGTGCAGGCATTTTCTGAACAGGGCCCAAGCCTTGTTGTGGTGCCAATCGATTACCGAGAGAATATGAAGCTGAGCGAGCGACTGGGCGAGATTAGCTGCCCAATTTAAACGCGCGGTTGGTTGGTTAGCCAGCTAAGGATTATCTGGATATTAGCGCAGGCAGGTTTTGAAACAGAGGAGACAACATGGCTGAAGAATTTGGATTAATGCTGGCGGGGCCTTCCACACTGGTTGGTGAACTGGATGTTGTAAACCCCTATAGCGGTGAAACGATCGCGAGGGTCGATCAATGCGGGGAGGCGCATATTGAGGCAGCGCTCGCGCTCGCGCACCAGACCTTCAAACGTAAATCCGGCTGGCTTTCGCTGCAGGAGCGAGCGGCGATTTTGCAGCGAGCGGCCGATGCCGTCGATTCGCGACACGAAGAACTAGCGCGCGGCGCCGCCAGTGAGGGTGGCAAACCGCTAATCGACAGCCGCGTTGAAGTGACGCGCGCAGTGGAAGGCTTGCGCATGTGCGCTGAGCACATCACAAATCATACTGGCGAAGTTGTGCCGCTAAAAAACGACAATGCCCAGACCAGGCGAATCGGCTTCACCCAACGCGAGCCCATCGGGGTGGTGGTAGCGGTAAGCGCATTCAATCATCCGTTAAACCTTATTGTTCACCAGGTTGGCGCGGCGGTTGCAGCGGGTTGCCCGGTTATCGTTAAGCCGGCACGAAATACGCCATTAAGTTGTTTCAGGCTGGTTAAAATACTACGTGAGGCAGGTTTGCCGGAGGCCTGGTGCCAGGTGGCGATCCCTGAGGCGACCGATCTGGCTACGGCACTTGTCACCGACCCGCGCGTAGCCTTTTTCTCTTTCATCGGCAGCGCCAAAGTGGGCTGGATGTTACGCAGCAAGCTTGCCGACGGCACCCGCTGCGCGCTCGAACACGGCGGCGTTGCACCGGTAATTATTGAGCAGAGCGCTAATCTGGAGCGCGCGTTGCCTGCCATTTTAAAGGGTGGCTTCTATCACGCTGGGCAAGTTTGTGTTTCCGTGCAGCGCGTTTATGTCCCTAACGCTATATTAAAGAATTTTTCGAGCCGTCTCGCCGAAGCTGCGCAGCAACTGGTTGTTGGCGACTCACTGGATGATAAGACAGAAGTTGGGCCATTAATTGAGGCGGCTGAAGTTGAGCGAATTCATAACTGGATTAGCGAAGCGGTAGAGCAGGGCGCACAATTGCTGTGCGGCGGAAAAACGCTGACCAACAATTGCTACCAACCAACAGTTTTGGTGAACCCACCTGCAACCGCCAAGGTCAGCACAGAGGAAATTTTTGGGCCTTTGGTCTGCGTATACGGTTACGATGATGTTGAGCAAGCAATCGAAGCGGCGAACGGGCTCGATGTGGCGTTTCAGGCCGCGGTGTTTACGCAAGATGTAGACCGCGCTTTTTCGCTGTATGGAAAGCTGGATGCAGCAACCGTAATGATTAACGACCACACCGCATTCAGGCAAGACAATATGCCCTTTGCGGGCCTGCGCCACTCGGGGCTCGGAGTAGGCGGTATTGGGCATACCATCAGTGATATGCAGATCGAAAAGCTGATGGTGCTAAAAATCAGCGAATAAAAAAGGGGTCGGTGACAAATAAATAATGGGGTCAGAGTAAAAA
>JABDNS010000049.1 GCA_013043705.1 Pseudomonadales bacterium | reverse complement strand
CTCTGCTGCTCACCAGCGACCAATTGTTTCCAGCTTGCCAACGTTGCCTGCAGTTCAAGCTTTAACGCATCACGCCGCGCGTGTGCCGCCCGCAACGCTGTTGAACTGAATGGATCTTGCGACCTCGCCAGCACAGCGCCCTGTTTTACTACGGTGCCTTCGGCGACAAGCATTTCAAGCAAATTTGAATGATTTGCGCCCTGCAATTGAATGGGCGATTCGGCACTGATTTCGCCTTGCAGGGCAATATGCGGCGCCCAATCCTTGCTTGCGAGCTTCCAGGTAGGTACACGCAGGCCAGCTTGTGGCCGCAACTCGTTGCCCTTCATGCCCTGCCCGGATTCAGCCTGCTGCTGGTCTGGCGGAGAACAGGAAACAAGTGCGAGCGTTGGTAGCAGCACCAGGCAAACAATGCTTTTCCGCGTCAATATTGTCTTTAGAATCGGATTATCGAAAGTATAATTTTTTAATGGCACACTAGGTACACAGCATTTGAGCGGGCGTAAGCGAGAGAGCGCCTGCAATCTTGTTATAAAAATCTGTTTCCAAAACGCCCATACTACCATCGGAGCGAAAAACTTCGGTCATGGCATGCAATATTTGCTGGCGCTGCTCAACCGATAACTTTTTGCTGGCCTTATCTACGTACTTCTGAATCGGTGCTGTTTCAAGTAACTCGGTTTCGCCAGCAAGTTTAATTTCCGAAAGGCTGTATTCGCGGTTTAGCGTGCGCTCAAGGATGGCCTTCACCTTTTCAACCTCAACACTCTCAATATTCAAGTCAGCGCGGGTCGCACCTGATAACACCATGAAAAGCGTTTCGGCGAAAATTTCCTGCTGCTTTTCTTCTGAAATCTGATTGCCACCAAACAAGGCCTGAATAAGCCCAAACATGGAAGTTGCCACAATAATTTCCTCGCTGGAATTTAGTGATTTGCGAAAGCAGTTGTTGCGCGCCGGTACCCAAGATAACGCCTTGGATTGTAGCTAGCTTCTGCTTAAATGGCCATCACGCTACCGCTTAGCCCCTCGACAAGCAGCGCCGTTAATATCAAAGCGCCAGCATCTCGGAGGGCTTGAGATGCAAGGCATCAACAATTGAATCGAAGTAGGCTTTTTCAAGCGGCCCCAACACCCCGTCGGACAAAAACACTTCGATCATCGCGCGCAGTACCTCCTGGCGTTGCTCTACCGTCAAAAAGCGGCTGGCACGCGACACGTATTTTTGAATAGGCGCGGTTTCGAAAAGCTCGGTTTCTCCAGCCAGCTGTATATCGTGCTCGCTGATATCCTGGTCCAGTTTGTTTCGCAGAATTTTGTGAATGCGCTTCAGCTCAACTGGCTCAATATTCAGGTCGGCCCTGGCAGCGCCAGACAACACCATAAACATCGTTTCAGCGTATAGCGCCTGGCGCTTGTCTTCGCGAATTTTTTCTCCACCAAAGATGAGTTTTAGCAGATCAAACCGGGAAAGGCTCACAAAAAGACTCCTTGCTATGGAAGCGTTTACTGCCCGGGCTCGGCCAGCAACTTCGATACTACCTCAAAAACGTCCGGCGACAAATCCGCCCGGGCGATTGCCTGCAGCTTATCGCGCATTAACTGGCGCTGCTGGCCGGAAAAGCGCCGCCATAGCCCAAATGGGGCCAATAGCCGGGCCGCCAGCTGCGGGTTGACGGGATCCAGCCGGAGCACCTCGCTGGCAAGTAGTTCGTAGCCAGCCCCACCTGGCGCGTGGAAGCGCGGGAAGTTGCGCATACAAAATGCGCCTACCAGGGCCCTGACCTTGTTCGGATTGCTATCGTCGTAAGCATTGTGCGCCTGGAGCTTGCGTAGATTGTCTAATGCCGGGTCGATATCGTTAACAACCTGCACGCTCAACCACTGGTTTACCACCAGGCTCTCGCTGTGCCACTGAGCATAGAAATCGTTTAGCGCTTGCGCCGCCGGGGCTTCTGCTGTGCGACTTCCGGAGGCAACCATCGCGGACAGCGCAGCGTATTGGTCGGTCATGTTATCGGCGTTGGCAAATTGCGCTGCTGCAGCGGCCACGCTATCGCTGTCACCGCTTCGCAGCCAATAGGCCAGCGCCGCATTTTTCAAACTGCGAAGCCCTATTTGCGCAGCGTCTGGCTGGTAAGCGCCGATTTCGGCCAGCGAATCACGCAAGGCATGGTAAACTGCCTTGCACTGTGCACCGAGTGCTGCCGCCAACTGCTGTTGCAATGTGCGCACCGCACCCGTAATTGCCGGCGCATCAATTTCTTCGAACTGCTCGGCTATATAGCTGTACTCGGGTATTTCGATAAAGCGGGCCACCAAAGCCGCATCACGGGTTGCCGGCCAGCGCTTGTCTGCATCAAGTTGTAGCTCGCCCAGCAATACCGACACTAATGCAGATACCTTTTCTAGCCCCGCGCCCTGCTCCAGGTTTAATTCGCCAGTTACCTGCCCGCGAATCAATAACAGCATGTAGCGCTGGCCGGCGTCCCAGCGACTGAATCCATCCTGCTCGCCGTGCAACAGCAGTAAAAGCCCAGCGTCGCTGTAGTGATACTCGAGCTTGACTGGCGCGCTGAAACCGCGCAGCAGCGATGGCACCGGCCTTTGCTGCAGGCCATCAAAAGCAAAGCGTTGCGTTGCCTCTTGCAGCTGCAACAGCTGTTCGCTGCCTTCAATTACACCGCTGTCATCTAACAACGCGATCGACAATGGCATGTGCAAGGGCAGCTTACCGGATTGCCCAGGCGTGTCCGGGCAGTGCTGACTGACGATAATTTCATAACGCCCGGCCGCTTCGTCCCATGCATCCTGCACATTTAGAACCGGTGTGCCCGCCTGCGAATACCAGCGCCGGAACTGGCCCAGGTCTACGCCACTCGCGGCCTCCATGGCAACAATGAAATCCTCGCACGTTACCGCCTGGCCATCGTGCCGCTCAAAATAAAGATCCGCGCCACGCCGAAAGTTTTCTGGCCCCAACAGCGTACGCATCATGCGAATGACTTCGGCGCCCTTCTCGTAGATGGTTAAGGTATAAAAGTTGGAAATTTCGATAAACGAGTCCGGGCGAACCGGATGCGCCATTGGCCCGGCGTCCTCGGCGAACTGGGCCGAGCGCAGCAGGCTTACATCTTCAATCCGCTTGACGGTTGGAGAATTCATATCCGCCGAAAAACAGGCATCGCGAAAAACCGTAAAACCCTCCTTTAAACTAAGCTGGAACCAGTCGCGGCAAGTAACCCGGTTACCCGACCAATTGTGAAAGTACTCGTGCGCAATAACCGCTTCAACGCGCTGGAATGCCGCGTCGGTTTGGGTGCGTTGCTCAGCCAAAACGCAGGACGTATTGAATATATTCAGCCCTTTGTTTTCCATCGCGCCCATATTGAAGAAATCAACCGCAACGATCATATACAGGTCGAGGTCGTACTCCCTGCCGTATTTCTGTTCATCCCAGCGCATAGCAGCCTTCAGCGAGCGCATGGCGTGCTTACATTTGGGTAGGTCTTTTTGTTCTGCAAATATTTGTAACGCCACGTCACGACCCGAAACAGTTTGAAAACTATCTTCGACTACCGCCAGCTCGCCAGCCACCATTGCAAAAAGATAACAGGGCTTTTTGAATGGATCATGCCATTCAACCCAATGCCGGCCATCTTCCAAATCACCCTGTGCGGTCTTATTGCCGTTCGCCAATAACACAGGGAAGCGACTACGCTGCGCCGTAATACGCGTTGTGAATACACTCATCACATCGGGTCGATCGAGGTAATAAGTAATCCGGCGAAAACCCTCGGCCTCACATTGCGTGCAGTACATGCCATCTGACATGTACAGGCCTTCCAGCGCCAGGTTGCGCGCAGGATCAATTTCGCAAACGATGCGCAGTTCGAATTTTTCGGGCAGCGTATCGATTGTTAATGAATGATCATCTTGAAGGTAAGACTGCGCCGGTAAAGGCTGGCCGTTTAAAACAAGCTCGGTTAATTCGAGTTGTTCGCCATCCAGCTGCAGTGGCGCATCCGCAGAGCCAACACGGCGCAGCTGCATGGTATTGCTAACCACCGTTTTTTCGTCAAACAGCTCGAAAGATAAATCGACTTTGTCAACCTGGTAGGCAGGCGCCGCGTAATCCGAGCGCAAAATTGCCGAGGGTTTGTTTGTTACACCCTGCTCAAGATCTGCTTGTACGCGCTTATCTGCCACTTGCTGCTCCGCTATTGTTTACGTAATTGTTTGCATGCATTCAGCCAAACTCTGCGCTTACCTGGTAGCCACCAAACTTGCGTAAATTGATTACGCCGGTGTCAAAGATAAGGTATTGCGCTTTTATGCCCTGCAGTTGCCCGGCCACCTGCGGGTTTTTATCGAAATTGTGCGAGGTGACCTTGGCCGGATAAGCGAGCACTGGATAGGCGATATTGACCGGCTCCGCTGAGTCCAATTCGGTGATGGCCTGAATGCCAAACTCCTTGTGCAGCTCGGCAAGCTCATGCTTTATGCTGCCTAGTAGTGTGCGGGCTTCGCCTTGCAGGTCGACTGGTTCTGGCACGCCTTTGAGCATGGCACGCCAGTTGGTTTTATCCGCAACATGCGCTTTGCACAAGGTTTCAACCAGCCCCGCCATACGTCTTGACGTAACGCGAAATAATGGCAACGCCTGCACTGCACCTTGGTCTATCCAACGCGTTGGAATCTGGTTGCCGCGCGTAATGCCAACTTTCAGGCCAGAAGAATTCGCAAGGTAGACATAGTGATCCTGCATGCAAAATTTATCAGCCCACTCGGGTTCGCGGCAAGTGCCTAAATGGTAGTGACACTTTTCGGGGCTAACAATACACTGGTCGCATTGCGCCAGCGAGCGAAAGCACGGATAGCAATAGCCCTGGTTAAAACTCTTGCTGGTCTTGCGGTTACAGTGAATGCAATGAATGGCACCCTCGTAATTAAGGGTGAAAGGCTTACCGACGAGCTCGTTAAGCGGCAGCTCGTGCTCACCCAATACCAGCGTGTATTGCGCAACGGCGGCGTCGGCATCGTCGATTGCCACACGCATTTTGCGCAACCCGCCGCTAAAGCCTGGCATACTTCCCTCTACACATAATTTTTTTCTCGCACTAATTGCCCGCCTTGCCCGAAGAGATAATGACATTGCTGTTATCGGTCTTGTCTTTTACAGCTGCTTCGCGTTGACTATTGGAAGCGCAGGCGTCGGGCATAAAGCCACTTCTTTGCTCAGGCGGAAGGTGTTGGTTTTCAAAAATGATAATCGCCTGCAGCATCAACGCCTTTTGCTTGTCCTGCACGGGTTTACCATCTGGCCATTTGCCTGTTTCAACTGCCCGCAAAAAGTTCTGGTATTGAACAGCATCAAGCTCTGAGGCTCTACTGGAAAAAGTATCGTTTGTCATAGTTAGTTTTTCATAGCTGTCTTGTAAGAGTTGGCTTCTCTGGATATAGGCGTTTTCAAAACACTCGCTAATATTACTTCGCAGGCGCCATCCTGGATAGCAGCGCACTGGGCACGGCAATAACAACGCCAAATATCAACCCGGAAAGATGAGCGACGTTGGCCATGCGTGCAACAAAATCCAGCATGCCAGAAAAGCCAATCGCCAGGCTAAGCAACATCAGCACATAAATTCCCATCGGCAACTGCAGGGCTCGCTGCGGATTAATTAAGGTAAACACCGCGCAATAACCCAGCAAGCCATAAATAACGCCGGACATACCGCCAAAAGTGGCCAGCGGCGTGCTTTCGGCCTGGTACAAATTCGATGCAATGCCAATAAAACAAACCACACTGAGCAAGTGAAGCGAACCGCCCTGAATCTCTATGCGCCTGCCCAATTCCCACAGCCACAGCATGTTGAACGTAATATGAACCCAGCCAAAATGCAGGAAAATGGGCGTAAGCAAACGCCAGTACTGGCCATGCGCGAGATACTCTTCGGTGGAAATACGCGCTGGTAAATCCAGCCGCTGGCTCAACGCACCGGTATCGGTGCCCTGTATAACCAGCAGGTCTACAATTGGCTGCAAGTTAAAGTAGGTAGCAAAAAACCCGCCTACACTCAAAAAAAACAGCGTGAGTGTTACCGGATACTTTGAAAAATAGCTAAGCAGCCCAGGGCGCGCCGCTTGCTCTTGCTTTACAAGTGTTATCTCAAGCTCGCCACTGCTAAAAGCGCGGTACGTCTCGCGTAGCGTTTCTATGCTTT
Organism: Pseudomonadales bacterium; assembly: GCA_013043705.1. Classification (GTDB taxonomy): domain Bacteria; phylum Pseudomonadota; class Gammaproteobacteria; order Pseudomonadales; family UBA7434; genus UBA7434. Next base: position 49,768 of record JABDNS010000049.1, on the reverse strand, counting down.
GGTTGTCGGGCGCCAGCACCAGTTGCTGGCCCGACTTTTCGACGATACGGTGCGGCAGGCCACGCTCCGCCCAGTACACGGAGAGCGGCTTCAAGTTTTGCGTTAACGGCGCCTCTATAACGGGCTTGAGATTACTCATCGGTACTGCTCGCTAGTACTGCTAGCTAGTACAGGGCGCCGGTATCGAGCAAACATGGTAAGTTTAATTGCCAATAAACTGCGAGCCCCAACCAAGCTTGTTGCGACACGTTGCATAAAATACGTGCCCCTGCGGATGCAGCAGGTTAATTCGTTTTGCACTTTTGTTGATATAAATCACATCGCCGGGCCGGGCGCTAACGTTTACCTGTCCATCGCAGCTAACCCTGGGGTTTTCAGGATTGGTATCGGCGATAATGACTTTAATTTCGCTATTGCCATCGATTACCAAAGGACGACTGCTCAGCGTATGCGGGAACATGGGCACCAACACGATGGCATTCAGGCGCGGATGCATAATGGGGCCACCACCCGACAATGAATACGCAGTGGACCCGGTTGGCGACGCTACAATTAAACCATCGGATCGTTGCGAGTAGACAAACTCTCCTTCAATATGCAATTCGAAGCTCAACATCTTCGGCGCCTGGCCGCTGTGCAGAACCACGTCATTAAACGCGAGCGAGCTTTCTATAACTGCACCATCGCGCTTCAATTGCATATCAAGCAAAAAACGCTCTTCTTCCCGGTACTCTCCGTCGAGCACTTTGCCAACGCCATCGGCAACGTTATCGGCGGCGATATCGGTTAGGAACCCTAACTTGCCACGGTTAATACCCAACACCGGCACGTCATGCCGGGCGAGGTCGCGCGCCGCACCCAGCAGGCTACCGTCACCGCCAACAACAATAACCAAATCACAAGCCTCACCTATGGATTTGCGGCTCGCAACCTGCAAAGAATGCCCACCCAGGGCGCGCGAAGTCTGTTCTTCCAGGATAACTTTCAGGTGTCGCGAATCCAGCAATTCGACCAGCTGTCGAATTGAAGCGACAACCGCTTCGCTGTCGACGCGGCCGATGAGACCGATATTTCGAAAATGGGATTTCATAGTTAAAACAAGCACTTTGCGTCAAAAGCTGGGCAACGCAGATAGTAGCACGATGGCCACATCAGCCATAGCCGCTGGCGGGGAAAATGCTTGCGGAAAATTCAGCTAGTGAGCCAGGTAGCGCACTGGTGCTAATAGTCTGGCGCAGCAACAGCTACAACGTCAAAACCCTGTTGTTTCAGAAGCCTGGCGGCCGTAGCCGCGCGACGCCCGGTGGAGCAATAGGCAAGGTACTTGAACTTGTTATTCATTAGTCGCGTCTTGATGGACATAAGGTGCAGCGGCAAGTGAAAAGCATTGGCGCGATGATCGTGATCGTACTCTTGCTGGGATCGCACATCCAGCCAGGTAGCCTGGCCGGAAGACACCAGCGCAGCGGCCTCTCCCTCTTCGAGTGCTTCTACAACAGGCTCTTGCATCAGTGAATTAAAATCGGCTTTGTTCAGCGCCATTAGCACGCCATTAGTTTCCATGGTCACACTGGCATTGCGCCTTGCTCGACAGGCCAAGGCCTCTTCACCAAAGCATTGGCCGGCGCCTAGCTGCGCTAATACAGCCGGTTGGCTTGCGCCAGGTGGCATGCTAGTTACCGAGGCGCGCCCCTCTTTTATGATGAAGCACTCTTCGCCCTCATCACCCTCGCGAATAATAACCTCACCGCTTTGTACGACACGCGCACTGAACTTATCGACAACCTGGCGAATGTTATAAGGCGGTATGCGGTGAAATAAATTTGACGTCAGCAATGTGTTTAACCAGTCGCGATCTTCATCTAACTCGCGTTCTGCACTGAGTTCCAACGAAAGGGACTTGGCGACCTGGTCCCAACAAAGCATTGAATCGAGCTCGTCGCGGTCGACCACCAGAATCTGGGCATCGGACGCTGCGCTTAGCTCACGGACGTTTTCGATAAAATCGCCGATCGAAAGCATGCCAAAATTTGCTGCGGAGTAGACAACGCGCTGCCCGGTTACACAAAAGGTCGCGACCAGGTCGCCGTTAACGAGATAGACGTAGTATTGATCCAGCAGGTCCTGGTCACCGAGGTATTGTGAGCCATGCAAGGTTACCAACTTTGAAATTCTAGCTAGACTACCCAAATGGGTAGATGAGAGATCGGTCATTGGCACGAAATTGGCCAGGATTTCTTTCGGCGGTTGAGTGCCCGCACCCAGTAAATGGCTCCAGTCCTGTTGCTCATTCGCACTTGTATCGCGACTCATAATATTGGCTAACCTCCGGCCTTGCTAGAACAAGAACTACTGCCTTGATGGCTATCACAGCGATCGCTGAAGTCGGGCACAAACTGCCGCGGATGGACAATCTCTAACCTGGCACCACAGCGGCACCCCTCGCTTTCGACGGCTACACAAACCGGGTTTCTAGCGTGCGCAATCCAGCTTTGGTAGACGGCTTTATCCATACCCAGGCGGGCTGCAACAAAACCATCCGGGTCAACACAAAAAGAATCTACATCGGCAGCGGGAATATTGATTGGTCGAACCGCTGGCAGGGTCAACACAAAATTGACGCCCTTTGACTCAAGTTCTATAACCGCATCGCGCAGCGGAGCCGCGGAGGCAGCCGCGCCCATGCCTGTATTATGCACTGCTGCGCTCGAAGCGCTTTCCAGAAGCTGTGCTTTCAAGTGTTTTATTTGCTCATCACGATAGTGCGCTTCTACGTCGCGCATATCGAGCTTTGCCTTCAACTCGCTGGTCTGTTCAATTAATTTTTGTTGCAGCTCGCGCTTGAACTGCTTTTGCAACGCGCTAAAGTCAACGCCTTGCTTATTTACGTTTGCCGATACCTGGCGCTCAAAGTCGTCGGCTTGAACTGAAATTTGCTGGCGGGCTTCACTCAACTCATTGCTGAGCACTTCATTGCGTTCTTGCGCCTGCCTCAGCGTGCAGCAAACTTCTTCGAGTTGCAAAAGTAAGGCTTCTTTTTCACGAGCAAACTGTGAGCTGAGATTTTGTGCTGCTTCTTCCTGGCGCCCTTTCAGGCTAGCGATATATAAACGCTGCTTCTGTATGTTTTCGTTGAGACGCTTAATCTCGCCATCGTGCCGCTGCTGGCTGGCTACTGCCTGTTCGTAAGCATCGCCAGTTGCATGCTGCGCTCCGGCAACCGCGCGGGCTGCGCCTGGCGTATTTGGTGTGCCCGGAACTACGCTATCAGTAGCACCCTCCTCAACCAACAAGCCTAAACGATTTGCTTTAACGCTGGATGCCAGCATCGCCAACATTGTGCTCTGCGCGCTAAGATCAGGCTCCCACAAGTGCTCCTGCTGGGACACTACGGCGCAGCGACTCCGGCAACTAATGCGCACGCCCTGGCCGTTGAGCTCGGTGGCCACCGAAGCAGATTCTGCCATTTGCAATAGCGGGAGGTTCCAGCGGCGATCGGCATTGCCTTGCTTGTCGAAGTCAATGCAGAAAAAAACTGCCGCTACGATATTCAAGCGGATATCAATTTTCAGGTAAACCGCGTGGCAGGTTTCATCCAGGTATGCTGGCTCGCTAACCACCTGGTCAAGCACAGCTTCAAACTCGCTGTAGAGCATTTCCTTTAGCACTTTGCTGCGATTCACATAAAGAACCGCCTCATAACTGCTCTGCTTTAAACCAAATGACATTAGAACGGCTCCAAGCCGGCTGGCGGCTTAGCGTGAGCGATCTTGACCCTATATCCTTTCAGTATAATTAATGGAAACGGAAGTCGCCGCGCCAGACAGCCTGGCTACGAAGCGAGCGAAGAAAATGGGATGCAGGCAACAGGCGAAATGCGATCTGTGCACTGCCTGGATGCGTAATAACCGCAGTAGCCGCTGCTTTACAGACTGTGGATAACAAGCCCTGTAGTGAAGGTCCAGCGGTACCGCGTTTTTATAACTCGCCCAGCGGCAAAGACCCAGCCACCTGAGCCAAATAATGATCAGGCAGACTTATCGATTCGTGCCTGGTCTTCGCTGGTATTTGAAACCTCGCCATCGACAGGTTGCTCACTTTCAGCGCGATTACGATACCAGGCCTCCAGCTCATTCGCGGTAAGCGCGTGACTAATCAGGAAGCCCTGGCCCTGGTCACAGCCAAAGTCCTTGAGCAACTCCATTTCATTCTCGTGCTCGATGCCCTCCGCTACAACACGCATGCCCAGATTATGGCCGAGCTCGATGGTGGACTTGACGATCGCACTATCCTCAGCGTTGTGCATCATATTGCTGACAAATTCCCGATCGATTTTCAGTTCGTTCACACTGAGGTTTTTCACATAAGCCAACGAGCTATAACCGGTGCCGTAATCGTCGATCGACATTTTTATACCCATCGTGCTTAGTACATCGATAGTGCGGCGCGCTTTAGCAGGGTCTTGCATAAGTGCGCTCTCGGTAATTTCCAGGCAAATAAGCTCAGGCTTTACATTGTTCTCTTCTAGTGCGTTGCTCACATGTGTTGGAAACTCGGGGTCGATTAAATCGCGCGCTGATATATTCAGCGACATCTGGATATTCAGCCCCTGTGAGTGCCAGCGGCCACATTGGCGCATTGCGTGCACAAGCAACCAGCGCGTAATAAGTTTGATGGCGCCGGTGTGCTCTGCGAAAGGAATAAACTCCTGGGGTGGAATTAAACCGCGATGTGGGTGCTGCCAACGCAATAAGGTTTCAACCGCAATATGCTCATTGTTGTCTAAAGATATTTTTGGCTGGTAATGCAATTGAAGCTCATCTTCTTCAACCGCACGCTTGATATCTCCTAGTAGTGACAGGTGCTGCTCCTGGTGCTGGTCACACTCAGGCGTGTAGTAGGAAAAGCCTGCGTTAAAACGCTTGGCAGCATACATGGCCATGTCGGCACGACGCAGTAACAGGCTGGCATCTTCGCCATGCTGCGGAAAATGCGCGATACCAATACTACAAGCCACATCGAGCGGCTGCCCATTGAGGTTTACTGGCTCGTCAAAAATATCGAGAATCTTGTTAACCGCTGCCTGCACCTGGTATTCGCTACCACCCGATAGCAAAATTGCGAATTCATCTCCACCGAGCCTGGCAACGGTATCAGACTCTCGCAAAACACTCTCGAGCCGACGAGCAACCTCGCAAAGCACGTAGTCGCCCGCCTCGTGGCCGAGTACATCGTTGATGTACTTGAAACGATCCAGGTCCATAATTGCGATTGAGAAATTGCCACCATGCCGAATGCCTTGACTCACCGCGTTATTTAGCCGATCGTCAAAAAGCGCGCGATTGGGCAGGCAAGTTAGCGAATCTGCATACGCTAGCCCAATGATCTTCTGCTCTCGCTCGGCAATGGTTTCGCACATATGTGACAGAGTGCTTGCCAACTGACCTATTTCATCCTGCCGGTATTGCTTCGCCGGTAAATTGTAATCGCCGGATTTAATCTGTGCTGCGGCGCGGGTTAAATCCTTGAGCGGCCGAGTTAATTCGTCGGCCAGTGCGTAACCACCCAATAGCGTAAGTAGCAGTGCGGCTGCCATCAATAACATCAGCACGCTTTTTTGGCGATCGACGTCGCTAACACTAGCGCTGCTATTGCCTAACAGCAGCAACGGCACATCGCCGAGTAATGCCTGCGGCAATTTTTCCTTTTGCAAAAGAACCGCACCGCTTGGCGCGGCGCTGCCTATATTGGCGCGCAATTCCAGGCCCAGCGTGTTTAGCACCGCTGAAGAAACCAGATCATTTAACGATGCAACTAGCGTTAGCGTCGCAGGATTCGCGTCCTCTCCTAACGCCGCGGGCAATGACACCGCAAGGTAATATTGATTTGCATATACAAAGGCGTCACGTACCGGATGCTCGCTTGTAGCAGCTGCGCCTAACTCGCTTATTGTTGTCAAAATATTGCTTTCTGCTTGATTAGCCTCGGCTGGCCATAGCAAAGCTGATTGCTGCGTGTTTCCGTGAGCTAAATACACAGCATTAGGCTTATTCCAGCTTAAGCCAGGCAGGTTATTTGCAGTGAAGCTGGCAGCAGGATTTGCAGTACTGGTTTGCAGCAGCGGCTGGTTTTGCCATGTTGCAGCAATTGATAGTAATGAGGATTCCAATAGCACATAGCGTGATTCAATAATGTCGGCAACAACGCGCTCTTGTGCGGCGCGCTGAGCATCCACGCGCCTGGCTTCCGAATCCCGGGCGGTTGAATTAAGTACTGAGAATGAGACCAGCTGCAGAACGATGATTAGCAGCGAAAAAAAAACGAGTATACGCTCGCGAAGGGACTTGAACAGCATGCCACTACCGATGGTTGATTTAGCTTTGAATGTGTTTACACACTAAAGCTTAGCAGTGACCAATGTGAGGCAATTCTCAATGCAGAGAGAATCACCCTTAGAAAAAACCGCGCTAAAACAACTAGTTAGCCATTCGATTAGCCAATAGATAACAAATCGAGGCGCGTAGCGCTAGAAAAGCCAGGCACTTAACACACCCCACATACCACCAATAATCATTACTACCGTGGCCAAAAACCCGATAATAGTACCTTTGGCGCGCTTCTCGGGTGCCTGCACGTAACCCGCAGAATAGACAAGCCTGCCAACCACAAATACCGCACCTAACAACGCCGCAAAACTCCAGTCGAGGAAAAAGCCACAAATCCACATGGCCGGCAAGGTAACCATCATTTGTTCCAGCGTATTCTGGTGGACTCTATTTATGCGATCGAAGATTTCGTGGCCACTTACCGCAGGTGCCGGGATGTTATAAGTACCCCTGGCCTTGCCAACTTTCAACGAAAAATAAATGCATTGAATGCCCATCAGTAAAGTGACAAACGCGACTTGTTCCATAGCAAGCTCCAAAGAAATAATTTAGATAAATGTTTGCGTCTTAGCGCTAGACTAGTTGTACTTCATTTAGGCGCTGATGCTTGTCTACGCATCGCGCATTTGCACCAACACCCAGGGCGCTACCACTACCGCCCAAACCAGCGCGTCATCTTTAATCCACGCGCTCGCTTCATGATCGCTAACTGGTGCCAAGTTACCGGCTTCTAGCAAACTGGCAACGACGGCCTTGTTATCTTCTGCCAGCGCCGCAGCAGTTGCCACCAAATCCAGCTCGGGCGCAAGCCTGAGCGTTTTACCTGCAGCAAAAAACCTGGCCAATTCGCTCCATTTTATTCTGGAAGTTTCACCGAGCAAGGCCGCTGCAGCACCATTCGGAATTGATTGATCGCTCACGCTGTAAGGCTACCTTCTGCGCGAGCGATCACCGCCACCCCGGCCCGGTTGTTTCAGGCGAAGTTTGTACTGACGGTTCAAATAATAGACCACCAAACCCGCTTCTTCGGGCGACAGTTTCTGCAGCGCATGCGTTTTAGCATCATCACAATCATAGAGCACTTTTACAAATGCGGTGACCGGCATACTGCGGTAGGGTCGCAGTGATTTACGCGATAAAGGAATCCTTGGCGCCTGCTCATCTGCGGCCAGACAAAACCTGATTCTGGCATCGCCGCTTTGCCCCAGGTAAATTTGCTTACCGGCAATAAAGTTTTCGTCGTGCCGGGGATAGCGCTTATTCATGGACTCGCTCCAGAATTCCAGCCAGCCACGCTGGTTAATGTCGGTGTCTGCACCGGCCCTACCGCCCTCCGCAGCCACGCGGCTTGAAAATAGCGCGCTAACCACGAGCCCGAAACACAAAATCGCGATGGCGCTTGCGGCAAATTTAAATGGATGCTGTGTAGGGAACATATTGCAACCCTCCCGCTTGCGCGGCCGCCAGCAAAAGGGGCAGCCAAAACCTCAATTGATATTATAACGCGACTCTACGACGCTGGTATAAGCGAGAATACCGGCTGTAGTGCCAAGATAACTAACGCTGCGATTAGACAGCACTTACGCGTATAATGGCGCCTATTCTTACTATCAGCACGCCGCACCGATTGTTGACACTATTATTACTATGACGCTCAAAAATAGGCATATCCCGCTTAACGGCACGCCGAATTTACGCGACCTTGGCGGCTACACCAACCGCCATGGCAAAGCCGTAGCGACAGGGCGTATGTTTCGATCGGGAACACTGGCTTATCTGGACCAACAGGACTGGGAAAAGCTTGGTGCAATGAAGTTGCGCGTGATTTGTGATTTTCGAAGGGATGACGAAAAAAAACGAGAGCCAACTATAGCGCCTACCGACCTGGATATTAGTATTATAGAGCTGCCGGTAGGCGTGGGGAGCCACACGGGTTTTGTCACCGAGCTGCTTACCCAGGATAAGCACAGCGCAGATAGCATGGCCGACGTTATGGTAGGAATTAACCGCGCGTTTGTGCTAGAGCATCGAGAGCCGTTCCAGCGCGTGCTGGAGATAGCGTTGGCGCTGCAAGACGACGAGTCGATGCTGTTTCATTGTTCGGCCGGGAAAGATCGCACTGGCTTTGCCGCTGCGGTGTTATTGAGCTGCCTGGACGTAGAGCGAGACCGGGTGATGGAGGACTATCTGTTAACCCGCGAGTACTACCACCCTGAAACCGAGCTCAAGCGATTTCAAGCGCGCATGCCCGACGTTGACTGGGCCTCACTTTACAGCGAGCGCATGCTGCCAATGCTGGATACCCGCGCAGACTATCTGGGCGCTGCATTTGATGCTATTGATGCACACTTTGGTAGTACCGATGCGTTTTTGGCTGACGCGCTAGGCGTGGATGCCGACATGCGCGAAGAACTGCAATCCAAATTCCTGAGCTAAGGCAAAACGCGCTGCATTGCCTTTTTTATAACGCCAACCATTTTTTCTACCGATTCGACCCGCGTATAGTTTGGCCTTGTTAACAATACAATTTCACGATGCGGTACCGGTTCGCTAAAAGGAATATAGGCCAGCGTATCTGCGGCGATGCTATGCATCGTTGCAAGTTTGGGTAGCAGCGTTATACCCATGTTCGATGCAACCATATGCCTTAGCGTTTCCAGGCTCGTAGCCTGAAAGCGCTCATCGTCTTTGCCGCCCGCCTGCGAGCAAAAATCCAGCGCCTGGTCGCGCAGGCAGTGTCCATCTTCGAGATTCAGCACCGCCTGGCCGCGCAGGCTGGCTAGCGAAACGCTTGCTTGCTTTGCCGTATCCGAATCCCGGTGCACCGCCAGCAGCAGTTCTTCATCGAATAAATCGTATCGCTCAAAGCCACTCATCTCATCTAGCCACGGCAGCACCAACATATCCAGCGAACCGGCATCCAGGCCATCGAGCAATTCCGCTGTACGCTTTTCGTAAAGAAAGAAATCGATTTTGGGTAGCGCCGCAACCAGCGGGCGCATAATGTGCGGCAGTAAGTACGGCGCGAGCGTGGGTATTAAACCAATATGTCGAGCACCAGACAGCGGGTCTTTTAACGCCGCTGCATGATGCTCAAACGCGCCCGCCGCAGCCAGGACCTTTTGTGCATCCGCTACCAGCGTCTCGCCGGCCGGGGTCAACAAGATGCCTCGCCGATGGCGCTCCAGCAACTGCAAGCCAAGCTGCTCTTCCAGCTTGATAATTTGGCCGCTCAGCGTGGGTTGGCTCACGTGACAAGCCTGCGCCGCCCGGCCAAAATGTTTATGCTCGGCTATTGCCAGAAGGTATTCAAGATCGCGAATTTTTATCATTGTAAATAAAATTACGTGCCGATCATTGCGCGCAGCATACGAAAAGTTTCGGCGCTAAGATCCTGGTACTGCGGCATAAAACCGCCCAGCGCCACCCAAAGAATAAAGATACCGAATATCAACGTGAAAGGAAAACCCAGGGAAAATATATTCAGCTGTGGCGCCGCCCTGGTCATTACGCCAAATGCAAAGTTCACAATCAGGATTGCGGTTACCGCAGGTAGCGCCAGCAATAGCGCCGAGGCAAACATCCAACTGCCAGCAATGGCCAGACCATACATCGCCTCCCCAGACAGCCCTGAACCGCCAATCGGTATGAATACAAAACTCTGCGCCAAAACTTCGAACACTACCAGGTGCCCGTTAAACGCCAGGAATAGCAGCGTCACAAAAATTACATAAAACTGGCTTACCACCGCTACCGATACACCATTGGTAGGGTCAACCATCGATGCGAAACCCAGGCCCATTTGCATAGCAATCATCTGCCCTGCTAGCACAAAGATATGAAAAAACATTTGTACGAAAAATCCCAGCGCGATACCAATGGTTAACTGCTGGGCAAGCGATAAAAAAGTTTCGGCGGACAGCGATGCGGCAGGTGCAGCGCCGGGTAGCGACGGCACCAGAAGCGCGGTGGTAGCAAGCGCGAGTAACAGGCGTATGCGCAACGGGACCAGCTGGTTTCCCGCCACTGGAACGGTGGCAAAAAAGGCGCCGATTCTTACGAAGGGAAGAAAATAAACGCCGATCCACATTACAATCTGGTTCGGGTCAATATTCATTGATTTACTTGCACCGAACTTGCTACTGCGTAACCATGGATGCAGCTTCGAAGACATAACGCGACATATCGAGCAATTCCTGCAATATCCACGGGCCTAACAGCAATACGGTAATTAGCGTGGCTAATAGCCTTGGCAAAAAACTCAGGGTTTGCTCGTTAATTTGTGTTGCGGCCTGGAACACACTAACCAGCAACCCAACCAACAAGCTCGGTAAAATAATTGCGGCAACCAGAATAACCACCAAAAACAGCGCGCGGCCAAATATTTCCGCCAGCATCTCCGGGCTCATCGCAAGCCCTCCTGCGCTCGATACGGCATGTCGCTAAATGCCATAACTCGCCGCCAGACTGCCGATAACCATGGCCCAGCCATCGACCAACACAAAAAGCATTATTTTAAAAGGCAGCGAAATAATAATAGGTGACAACATAACCATACCCATTGCCATCAATACACTGGCAACCACCAAATCGATAACCAGAAAGGGTACAAAAAGCAGAAAACCTATTTGAAACGCGGTTTTGAGCTCACTGGTAATAAATGCTGGCGCAAGCACAAAAAAAGAAATATCTGCAGGGTCGCTGACAGCGGGCGATTTACTAATTCTTGTAAATAGCTCGATATCGCTCTCGCGCGTTTGCGCTCGCATAAATTCATGCACCGGGCTAGCGGCTGCTTGCACTGCCTCTGACGAAGTTATCTGCTCTTGCATATACGGCTGCAGAGCGTCGGCGTAAACAATTTCAAACACAGGGCGCATGATAAATAGCGTTAGAAACAGGGCCAGGCCAAGCAAAATTTGGTTGGAGGGTGTTTGCTGCAAACCCAGCGCTTGCCGCAATATTGCAAAGACAATAATGATGCGCGTAAAAGAAGTTAACATCAGTAAAAATGACGGCAACAGCGTGAGCGCCGTCATCAACGCAAGCAACTGGATAGTTACGCTGTAATCCTGGCCACCGTCACCGCGCGGCGATGTGCTCAGCACAGGAAACCCGGGGCCAGAGGCCAGCGTGGGCAGCGCGCCCTGCTCTAGCCCGGCGGCCGCAGTTTCATCCGGCTGCTGGGCAAAGCCCGGCGCGGCAATAAGTAAGAGACAAACCGCGAGCACAGCCAAACACAACAGGGCCGGTTGTGACCTGCGCGAATTGCCCACACGGTGGAACAAGTTAACCCGCATGCTGTTGGTCGGCGCTATTCAGCAACTCGGAAAATTTTTTTTCCGCTGCCAAATCTCCTGCACGCAGTGGAAAACGCCCAAGCATGCGCACACTGCCGGGTGCCACCCCCAGCAATATTTTATCTTCGCCTACCCTAAGCAGCACCACGCGCTCCTTCGCACCTACTGGCGTTGCTGCCAGCACTTGTAAGTCACCCTGCTTACCGCCACTAAAGCCCTGTATACGACGCGCATACCAGCCGAGCGCAAAAATCAGCGCTACGATCAAAGCCAGGCTTAAAATTAATTGCAGGACTGTACTAGCGGTAATCAAACCCACCTTTTCGTCTGCCGCCAGCGCAAAAGGGCTAGCGCTGAAAGCTAGTAGTGCAAGCGGTGCACGGCGGCGCCCTAAACCGGTTTTCATTTCAGCCTTTTTATGCGCTCTGAAGGGCTGATGACATCGGTTACGCGAATGCCAAATTTTTCGTTTACCACCACCACTTCACCATGCGCAATCAAGGTGCCGTTAACCGTGACGTCGAGTGGCTCACCGGCAAGCCTGTCCAGCTCAATAACCGAGCCCTGGTTAAGTTGCAGCAAGTTGCGAATTGAAATCTGGGTCGCACCCACCTCCATCGCGATCTTTACCGGGATATCCAATACAACCTCAAGATCCGGGTTGGATTCAGACCCGCTCGCCGCTGTGGAGGAGAGTTCGTCGAGCGCAGCAGCCTGCGCGTCTGCCGCGCCGTCTTGTGCCTGTTCTTCACTCATTTTATTGCCCCGCTCCCGTGTTTCGGTTAAGCATTACAGGTTGTCTATCTGGTCTATACCTGTTCGCTCTATAATTTCCAGCGCCAGGTTGCCCCTTGATGTACCCATGCGCGTTTTAAAAACCGGCACACCGTTCGCCCTTAGTACCAGTACGTCCGGTATGTCTACCGAAATAATGTCGCCCTCTTCCAGGTCTATTACTTCGCGCAGCGGCATATCTCGCTCGACGACTGTGCATTCCAGGTCGACGTTGGCCCTGAGAATGTCGCGGCGCAATGCACCGCGCCAGCGTTCGTCGACCTCTGTCGATTCCCCGGTCATGCCGGAGTCGAGAACGTCCTTTATTGGCTCAATCATCGAGTACGGTATAGCTACGTGAAAGTCGCCGCCATTGCCATCGACTTCAATGTGGAACACCGAGACAATAATTGCTTCACCCGGGCTTACAATATTCGCCATCGCGGGATTGATTTCGGCACCCACCGACTCGAACTGGACCGCCACCAATGGCTTCCATGCCTCTTCCATATCTTTGAAAACCTGGCCCAGGAACATTTCCACCACGCGCAACTCGGTGGGCGTAAATTCTCTACCTTCGACTTTTGCGTTGATGCCGTCGCCACCGAAAAAACAATCAACCAGCCGAAATACCAGCTGTGCCTGCAACGAAAAAAGGCTTACGCCGCGCAAGGGCTGGATGCGCACTGTGTTCAGGCTGGTTGGCATCTCCAGGCTTTGCGAGTATTCAGCAAATTTGTGCACCTGCAAGCCGCCCACCCGAACGTCAGCGCTGCGCCGCAACAGGTTGAAAAGGCTAACGCGTAAATGGCGGGCAAAACGCTCGTTGATAAGTTCCAGCGTGGGCATGCGCCCGCGCACAATTCGGTCTTGAGAGGTTAGGTCGTAAGAAGAAAAGTCACCCGCTGCGTCGAAACCATCTTCGCTGGTATCGATATCACCCTCATCGACGCCGCTGAGCAGCGCATCGATTTCTTCCTGGGACAATACTTCGTCAGCCACGCAGCCATACCTTAAATGCGGGAAAGAAAAATAAACTAGTGCAAAACAACAATCCAGTCACGCCAAACGAAGCGCACAACGCTTAGCTACTTTTTTCATCGCAGCTTATTGCATAACAAAATCAGTAAACAAAACTCTCTCAACACCAGGCTTACCGATTTCGGTGTTCAAAATTTCCTGTACTGCTGCCAGGCTTTGTTCGCGCAACTGCTCGCGCCCTTCCGGCGTTTGCAGCGTTTCGAATTTTTGCCCGCTCAATAAAATAACCAAACGACTCTTGATCGTGGGCAGGTGTGTGCTCAGAGCCTCAACTACATCATCCTCGCGAGTAACCAGCGAAACCGCCAATTGGAATAACCTTGGGCGGCCGTTCACATCGTAGTTGGTTTGGAACTTCGGGTTAATGGCATAGTAAATCGCCGCCGGCTCAAGCTCTTCCTCAGCAAGCTCTTCTTCGCCGCCACCGCTCATCATCAAAACAGTGCCGCCAATTGAACCTGCCACCAACACGACCGCAAGGATAATGAATAGCAGTAGCGGTGATTTTTTCTTCTGCTCTTCGCCTTCGCCGACCTCTTCGTTTGCCATGCCAATAAACCGTCGCTTTTTGTCAATTAATGGGAGAAGCAAGTCCTGTGCCAGCAAACTGCCAACGCAGGCTAGCGAAGCCACTGCGGCCTCGCTGCAAAACTTGCCAGTAAAAGTCTAAAGGAGATCGGCACAGCGTGTCGCTTGTGGCCTCGAAAGTGGCCAGAATTACCGATTTAAGTTGGCGAGGCGCTGCTGCGCCGGGAATTGTGCTCGCTAAGCGTAGGCGTCTACCGAGTAATGCAACACGATGTGCTGCAAAGCGCCCGATTCTGTAGCTTGTGCAGGCGGCTGCGAGCGCGCCGTTGCGGCCAATTCTTCACCGGCCACTATGCTTTCATCACCATCCTGCCCCTCTTGCCGGCCCTGCTCACCATCCTCGGACAGCATTTCACCAGCTTGCCGGTCGTCGGCAAAGGCACCACTGCCTACATCGACGTCAACCAGGTCCAGGCCCTGCTCGGCAAACAAATCACGCAGACGCGGAATTTGAGCCTCCATCGCTTCGCGTGTTACCGAGCTATGCACAGAAATGGTTACCCGCGCTGCGTTTTCAGCGCTATCGATCCGCACCTGGATAGGCCCCAGCTCGGGCGGGTTCAATTGTATCTCTGCGGAATGAATACCCTGCCCGGCCAACCAGCCGAGGCGCTGCGTAAGCTGCTGGCCCCAGTGACTGCTCAGCACGGGTAAGGCTACTTCCGTACTGAAGATCGATGCCATTGGCATAGGCGGCGCGGCTTGCGAGGCACCTATAGCAAAGCCCAAAGCTGATGCCGCAAGCGGCGCGGGCCCTGCGCCGGCTTCCTGTGCAGCGGCTAAAGCCGCGAGCAAGGAGGCATCGGCTACCGGGCCACCGGAGGCCAATAGCGCCGCAAAGTTTGCAGCGCTGCCGTTAGCATTTGCGCTAACAGTAAAAGCTTCATGCAAACTTGTCGTACCAACAGGCATCGAACCCGGTGCTCGCAAGCCAGCGGGTGTTGCCTGCAGCGCAACACCAAGGCCAGGTAGTTGCTTTGCAATCGCCTGGCTCGCCGTCGTCGCAGGGGGCGTCGATGCCGCGGTAAGCGCAGCCCCATCGGGTAAGTTGGCCAGGCCAGGTTTCAGCGCAGCCATACCAAGCGCAGCAGCAGTGCCGCCAGCATTGCCCCCGGCATTTTCCGGTCGACCGCCAGGCTGCAATATCGCAGCCGCCGTCGATGAAGCTGCCTGCAAAGGTCCTTTTAAAGATTGCGTGTGCGCACTTAGCGCCGCGGCCAAGCGCTCAATGGCATTGCCCAGTGGTTGGAATACTTGCGGCTGTTTGACTTGGGTTGGCTTGCCTTCTGTTATTAACTCTGTTCCCACCAACGCGGGCAAAACCACAGCGCCTGACAAGGCAGGATTTTTTAACACATCGACCGCAAGCAAACCGACCCCACGGGAGGCAAGTGAATCATCGCCTGTGCTTGCGTCCAAACCCGGTCCAGCCGTCGGCAACAAGCCGGCCAGCGCAGTATCCTGGCTGGCCCCGGCATTCGCTGCAACCAGCTCCGGCAGCAAATTGCGCAAATCGGCGACCAAGGCCTGCACGCGCTGCAGCGGCAACACACCAGGCGGCGACGCTGTAACCAAATCTGCAAGCTCGCCCAGTTCGGCGGCAATCGCCTCCAGATGCGGCAACGCTTGTGGCAAATCGCTGCCGGACTGCGGCAGTAGCCTGCCATTCGCTTGCAGTGCCTGCGCAAGCTCTTGCAGCGCCAGTTGCAGCTGCGCAAGCCGCTCACCCGCGAGTACTGCGGCTTGTGGCTGGTCGGCCGCAATTGGCGAGCCAGATGCCACGCCCTGATCGGCAACTTCAAAAGAGTTATTATTTTTCAATAAGTTATCGAAGGAATCTGAGCCAGAACCTAAACCCGGCAGCGGTTCGCGCGTAGCGCCATCACCTCCGTCGGCTGGCAACGCAAGGCCCGACACAGACAATCCAAGTAAGTTTTGCAACATGCTGGAATCCCACCGCAATGACGGTTTCGATTGAATTACGGGATTCTATTGCGAAGAGGGTGCCAACTTTGGCCAGTGAAGTGTTTTAACCTATCCAATCGTCGATGGCGCGAACGGTAGCGCGCACACTGTCGCGCAAGTCCTCCAACAAGCTACCTTCGTTGCCAACAGCCAATTGGTCGGCACCGCGCTCGACGCGTGCGCAGCAGTCGGCGAGTGGCTTGCAATGCAAGCTTAGCGCTGAGCCTTTCAAGGTATGTGCAATTGAGCGGATGCGCGCGCTATCCTGCTGCGCCAGCGCAAATTCCATGCGCGCCAGGCCGGTAGCCATTTGCTCGTTAAAGTCGCGAATCAAGTCCGCAAACTCCAGCCCAAGCACCGAGCGCAGCGCACCCAGTGCATCGTAATTTACCGCGTCCTCTGCTTCGATCATATTGCGTCCCTGCGCAGCTTTGCAGTTGTCATACTGTGATGATACCACCAGAGCCCAGTACACGCAGGTGCCTGCTCCTTGCAAAGTACCGTGAGAAGCGCGCTATGCTGGCTACCAGCCGTACTCGACCCGAACGTGATTTCCGCTGCCCTGGTATTCGACTTTGCGACAAATGGTGCGCAGCAATGCAATGCCACGGCCATGCAATACATCGCCGCCCTTATCGGCCGATTGCTTGGCTTTGTAGTCAAAACCTGGCCCGCTATCGATCACCTCAACGGTTAGCGCGCCGCTATCACTGGTGGCCCGGTAGTCCAGCTCAAATCGTACATTGCCGCTGTCCAGTTCCTGCAAACGACGCTGGCGCATATCGTAATAGCGCGCGAAGCCCTGCTCCTGCTGCTTGATCGATGAAGACAGCTGCAACAGGCCGTGGTCGAGCGCATTATTATAGAGCTCGCTAATAATTGAAAAAAGTTGCCCCGAGTACTGACGCAAATTCGGCTCCTCGAGCAAGCTGTGTAAAACCAGCGGTACAGGATCCTGGTGCCGCAGCGACTCGGCCCGGAACTCATACTGCAGGCTCCAGGATACCGGCTGTTGCACTTTGTGCTTGGTGGTCTTGTCATAAAATGATTCAAACTGCTCGGCGCTGACCATTTCAATTTCTACCAGCGAAATATCGTCCGCCCGGCAATGCTCACCGATAAATTCCAATACATCCTGTTTGATCGATTCCAGGCCCGCCGCGCTTTGCGCCGGGGCTTGCACGTGGTTTTGGGTAGTGCTGGTGAGTGCCTTTTGCAAGCGCAATTCGCCGTATTGTTCGCCCGCCGTGTTCTCGGTTTCCAACAAACCATCGGATAGCAAATAGATCCTGTCGCCCTGTTCCAGGTTATAGCGTTTACTTTCTATAGCAAACGCATCTGAACCCATGATACCCAGCGCCAACGCAGAGGAGTTTATTTCCAGCAGCTCACTGTTCTGGCGCAGGATATAACAATCGGGCAAACCGGCATTCCATACTTCGGCAACACCATCCTGGAAATTAATCTGCGCAACACAGGCACAACAAAACACCCCTGTAGGCAGCAGCGCATGCAACTTGCTATTGAGCTCGGTAATGATGTCGTACATGGCAAAACCCTTACTCGCCATGCCGTAAAACGTAGAGGCCAGCGGAATAGTGCCAATTGCGGCGCCAAGACCATGGCCGGTAAAGTCACCCATCAAAACCAGTAGCGACCCACTCGGCGTGGGCGTTGCCAGCAGAATATCGCCATTGAAAACCGCGATCGGTGAAAGCCAGTGGCGCACGTTGGCCAACTCTGCAGAATCGTGGGCAACCTTGTTAAACACCTCCTTCGCCATTTGCTGTTCGCGCAGGATATGTTGGTGGTTGTTGCTAATTTCGCGATGCTGCTGCGACATAATCGCATGCATGCTGCCAACCTTGAGCTGGGCTTGAAGTTTGGACTTAATCAGTTTTGGATCGGTGGGCAACATAACAAAGTCGTTTGCACCGCTTTCCATCGCGCTACCAATTTGGGCAGCATCCGATTCCTCACCAACAATGACAATCGGTATATACCTTTCCTGGAAAGCTTCGCGCAAAGCAGCAAGCGCTGCAGATACATTTTCACCGAGCAGCGCAACGCTAAGCAGTAGCAGGTTAGGCAAGGCATCCGGCAACACTTGCAACTCGCTTTGCAACATAGCGAAGTCCTGGCAACTCACATGATCTACCGTGGTAGCAACGCCGCGCTCACGCGAGATACTCGAGATATCGCATTTCTCGGACTGCAACAAATCAAGCGCGCGCTGCATATGATGGTCACGCTGCTCTGGCTTTAGCAAGGAAATCAATCGAAGGCATTTAACCGGCATTGGCTCAATTGCGGACATAACTATACCTGGCTCCTGGGCCATCATAGAAAAACTAGAGGTAGGGTTTGAAGTGCAAGCTGCATCGCAGTGCCAATATTATGCTTGCACAGAGGCGAAAAACGGGCTCGCCCTGTAAGAACTATTGAATCGTGAAAAGGCGACCGAAGTTGGAAATCACCAATATTTTTCTTACGTCATCATTGCAATTAATCAAGCGGATGCTGGCGTCATCGCCACCGGCATGATCGCGCAACAATAGCAGCATGCCGAGCGCAGAGCTATCCAGGTAGGTCGTTTGCGCCATATCCACCGCGTAGCTTTGCGGCGTGTTTTCCAGGTCTTCATACGCGCTGCGAAAATCCTGGTGCGCACTGAAGTCAAAGCGTCCCGCAACCTGGATTACCAGCTCATTGGACGAATCCGATAGCTTCGCTGAAATACTCATGTTTTGGGCTCCGGCCTTCGCTTGCGCGCGCGCATATCGCTCGCTTTTCTCGTTGTTGATATGAATGAGTTTGTCTACCTGAAAGGCGACTCAACATTCTGAAGTCTAGTAGAGAAAATTTGATCTGCCAGAGCGGCGGCATCTGGAAAACAGAGGGTAAAAAGCGGCGCGTTGCTTCAAAGTAGCGCCAGAGCGGCGCAATACTAGCCCCGGCGCGCGCGGCGAAGCGCAGCCCCAGTGCTGGCCGCTTGCCAAATATCAACCGCTTCGCGGTCGGCTTTGTGCTCCAGTTCACGATTTTCTTCGTTGCGACTGCGTTCGAGCAGTGAAGAAAGCGAATCCAGCTTGGCCATCTCGATCTCCCAGGCTTTGCGAGCCTCTTGCATGCGCGCTAGCGACAGCGCCGCCTGCTGCTGTTGCTGCTCGATCGATGCACTGAGTTGCGCAACAAATTGTGAGCCATTTCGCAAAGCAGAAAGCGTGGCAACCGTAGTTTGGCCTGCTGCATTGAGCAACTGGTATTCATCGAGATACTGCTCAAGCTGCGTGCACAACTTGCGTTGCTGCGCGTGCGCTTCACGCGCGGCACTAAAATTCACACGCTCGCGCTGCTCTTTGAGCTGTGCAAGGCGAACTACGACTGCTAATCGATCTGAGCGTTTGCGCGTCATTGCGGTTTAATCCGCCGCTACGGGCGCGGTACCCGGCGCGACAAGACGCGCCGGGTCGGCAGTTTCAGCCGCCTGCTCAATTCCGGCCTCAGCGGGTGCTTGCGGCGCTTCATTCACGACCTGCTCCAGTGCAGTTAAACTCTCGCTGACATCAACCGCGTCATCCAGGGCCTGGCTCAGGAATGCGCGAATAGCTGGCTGCTTGTCAATTGCTTCATCGGTAAGCGGATCCATCCCGCGCGTGTACGCACCCACGCTAACCAGGTCTTCACTCTGAGCATAGCGTGCAACAAGCTGGACCAGGCGCGCGCTCATACTCCACTGCACGCCACTGACGATTTGCTGCATGGCACGGCTTACCGAAGCACGCAAATCAACGGCCGGATAAATACCCTGCGCAGCGAGCTCGCGTGACAATACAACGTGGCCGTCCAGAATGGCGCGCGCCGCATCGGCTACCGGGTCGTTCATATCGTCCCCCTCGGTTAGCACCGTGTACAAGCCGGTAATCGAGCCACCGTTGCCGGCGCCATTGCCAGCGCGCTCGACCAACTGTGGCAGGCGCGAAAAAACCGATGGCGGGTAGCCGCGCGTGGCTGGCGGCTCGCCGGTGGCCAACGCAATTTCTCGCTGCGCCTGGGCGTAGCGGGTGAGCGAATCAAACAACAGCAACACACGCTTGCCGCGATCGCGAAAGTGCTCGGCGATACGCGATGCATACAGGCCAGCACGCAGCCGCATTACCGGCGTTTCGTCGGCGGGTGCGGCTACCACAATCGACTTTTGCAAACCGGCGGGGCCAAGGCTGGTTTCAATGAATTCACGCACTTCACGACCGCGCTCGCCAACCAGTGCAACCACCACCACATCCGCATTGGTAAAACGCGTCATCATGCCAAGCAAAACACTCTTACCCACGCCACTACCGGCAAATAAACCCATGCGCTGGCCGCAGCCGATACTCAGTGCCGCATTAATCGAGCGGATGCCCACATCCAGCTGTTGGGTAATTGGCTCGCGCTGCAGCGGGTTGATAGGGTGCGGAAAAAAATCGACAAGGCTGGCACCTCGCAACGCACCAGCGTCGTCGAGTGGCACGCCGATGCCGTCGACAACCCGACCCAGCAGTGCCTCGCCAACAGGCACTTGCGTATCTGTGGCGATAGGTACCACGCGCGCACCGGGGCGCAGGCGATCAATGCGATGCAGCGGCATCAGAAAAGTGCAGCTGCCATCAAAACCAACTACTTCAACTTCGGCAGGCTTGCCCTTCGGGCGCTGCACCAGGCAACGGCTGCCTAGCTCGGCATTAATGCCACGCGCTTCCAGCGTAATGCCAACCACCCGGGTTACCTGGCCCTCAGCCTGCAGCTGCGGCAACTGCCATTGCTTTGTCGCTACGCGTTCAAAATATTCCAGCATCAAAGCCCTTGCTCGCCGCCGTCACTGGATTCGTCAAACGCCGCGGCAATGATATTGGCAAGACGTTGCTCCACGCTCGCATCGACCTGACTGAACTCTGACTCAACGCGCACATCGCCGCGGCCTAATGTTTCATCTGCAATTAGCTGCCAGGCAGGCTTGACCAAGCCAGGCTGCTGCTGGATAAGTTCAAGATCATCGGGATGAAAGTGCAACACCACGTGTTGCTCACCAAGCGGCAGTGCTTGCAACGTGCGCTCTGTAATCGTGGCGATGCTTTGCTGCCCGGCTGCGCCCAGCTCGCGCAAGCAAACTGCTCGCGCGATTCTGTGCACAATTTCTATCAGTGCAGCTTGCAGACCTTGTTGCGATGCAGAAATATCAACGGTGAGCGAATTGAGCAGCGAGGCTAGCTGTTCGCGCTGCTGTGCGCCCTGCTCCAACACAACTTCGCGCGCGCGCGCCTCACCCTCCGCATAGCCTTTTTGATAGCCCTCGGCGCGGCCGTTGTCGTGACCTTGCTCGCGGGCCTGGCGCGCCAGCTCGTCGAGGCGGCTGCGGGTAAGCGGAGCGCGAGAGCTCATATCATGCTGTGTCTGCGCCGCATCGACTGGGGCAGAGACAGCGGCAGAAAACCCGGCATTGCGCCGCGTGGTTTGCACTACCTGCGCATCACCCAGCTCCGGCAACAGCCATGCCTCCGCGGAATTCTCGCCAGACGTTTCAGACATTCAATTAACAACCGTTGCCATTTTGAAAAAGCCAGGCCAATGCTTGCCGGCGGGCGTGATCAAAGCATTTGTTCGCCAGAACCGCCCAGCATGATTTCGCCAGCCTCGGCCATGCGCCTGGCCACCACCAGAATTTCCTTTTGCGCAGCCTCGACATCGCTAACCTTCATCGGCCCGAGCGCCTCCAGGTCGTCGCGCAGCAAATCTGCCGCGCGCGAAGACATGTTGCCAAAGATCTTATTCTGTAGCTCTTCATCGGCGCCTTTCAATGCGACCACCAGCACTTCGGTAGAGACCTCGCGCAACAGCGACTGAATACCGCGATCGTCAACGTCCATCAAGTTGGCGAACACAAACATCAAATCCTGTATCGTGATTGACAGCTCTTCATCAACTTCAGTCAGCGCATCCATTATTTCTGTTTCAATACTGCCGTCGAGATTGGTCATGATGTCGGCGGCAACTTTGGTGCCACCAATGCGACGCTTCTGTGTTGAGGAACTGCCGGCAAACTGCCGCTCAAGAATATTGTTTAATTCAAGCAGAGCATCGGGCTGCACGGTATCGAGCTTGGCCACGCGCAAAATAATATCCAGCCGCATGGACTCGGGCAGGTAAGACAGCACCTCGGCCGACAGGTCACTTTCAAGATAGGCAATCACGATAGCCTGTATTTGTGGGTGCTCCTGGCGGATGATGTCTGAAATTGCACGCGCGTCCATCCACTTCAGGGTGTCCAGGCCCTGCGTATTGCCGCCCAACAGTATGCGGTCGATGATGCCCGAAGCTTTTTCCGCGCCCAGCGCCTTGGTAAGCATGCTGCGAACGTAGCTGTCGGTACCCATACCGAAGCCCGTGGTATCTGTCATTTCACCGACAAACTCGCTGAAAACCGTTTCGATTTTTTCGCGCTTTATCTCGCTCAGTGATGCCATCGTGCTGCCAATGCGCTGCACTTCTTTGGGACCGAGTTGTTTCAATACTGCAGCTGCCGATGCTTCTCCAACCGTTAGCAACAGGATGGCAGCCTTTTCTACGTAAGGGATCTTTTCAACAACTTCTGTTGTTGCGGCTGTCGCAGCTTCATTCATGGCCGGTAAACTTCGTTTACGATTATTGGCTTATTCATCCCTGCCTGCCCAGCCCTGCAAAACTTGCGCGGCGCGCGCCGGATCCTGGTCTACCAGCGAACGAACCTGGCTCTCTACTTCGGCGAACTGGTCATTCGGGGCGTTCAACAAATTTTTGGAAGCGCCGGTTAGCGTCACATCGCCTTCCGGCGAGATGGTCGCCTCACCGCCAGCAGCCACTTCATTCACAGCATTGAGCGCGGCCTGGTGCCTTACTTCCAGCTCCTTGATTTTTTGCGAATTCTCGGTAAGACGCCGCATGGTGGGGCGCAACACCATGAAAACGACAATGATAAACGCCAACACGCCAAGCACTGTACGCACGATATTCCAGAACCAGGGCTGCTCCCACATTTTAACCACAACTTCGGGCAGCGGCTCAGGATCTTCAACCAGGAATCGAGTATTGATAACCGACACCCGATCGCCGCGCGCAGCATCATAGCCCACCGCATTTTGCACCAGAGCGGTCAGCCGGTCGAGCTCCTGCTGCGTCCAGCCACCGGCCCCGGTATCTTGCTCGCCTGCAGGCTCGGCTCCGGCCATATCGTCAATCGCCACTGCCACGGTAAGCCGTGTGATATTGCCCACCGAGTGACGCGTGTGGCTGATGGTGCGATCGAGCTCAAAATTGCGCGTCGCCAACTGTCGCGAGCGCGTTGGTGCTGGCGCTACTGCCCCGCCCGCCTGCGCCTGACCTTCGGCCGCACCCAACTGGCCGGTTTCAGGGGGCTGGTTGCTCAATGCGCCGGGCACACCCTCGCCGCCGCCGTCACCAGCGGCCAGGGTTTGTTCGGTGGTGGTTTGCTCGCTGCGAATTGCCGGCAGGTCGGGGTTGTAAATTTCTGCGGTCTGCTCGATGCGCGTAAAATCCAGGTCGACGGCAATTTCAGCGCGAAACTTTTCAGCGCCCAGGATCGGTTCGAGCAAGCCGTTAACGCGCTGCAACAGATCGTTTTCGATTTTGCGGTTGTAGTCAAGCTGCCGGGCCGCATCGGCGTAGCGTTCGTCTTGCTGCGCAAAGTTGGATAACAAGTTGCCGCGCTGGTCGACAACCGTTACGTTGCGCAAGCTTAAAGAAGGAACGGAAGATGCAACCAAATTGGCAATCGCACGCACCTGCTCTTGCTCGAGTGGAATGCCGCGAAACACTTCAATAAAAATCGACGCACTGGACTCGCGCGCATCGCGCAAAAACACGGTAGTTTTTGGAATCGCCAGGTGTACGCGTGCCGCCCGCACTGCGGCAATGCTGCTAATGGTTCGCGCCAGTTCGCCTTCAAGCCCGCGCCGATAGCGCGCGCTTTCCATGAATTGGCTGGTGCCCAGCGGCTGCTCTTTGTCGAGCAATTCAAAGCCCGCATTCTGGTCCAGTGGCATGCCCGCAGAGGCCAGCGCCATACGCGCCTGGTGGATCTTGCCTGCGTCTACCAGCAACGCACCGGAGCGACTATCGATACGATAGCCAATGGCGTTGGCATCCAGCACTTCAACCACGCCGCTGCCATCAATGCGCTCGAGGCTTGAGTACAGCGGCTTGTAGTCTTTCTCGGTAACCAGCCACAAGGCCACGCCTACGCCAATCGCCACGCTGGCAGCGAGGCCCAGCATTAAGCCAAGCTGTCTGCCGAACTCAAGGTTCAGGAAGCTTTCAAACGGTCTTGGTGACTCATTGGTTGCGACTGCAGTGCTTTCAGCCATAGGATAAGAATCTGTTGATGGATGTGGCGATTATAAAATGGTTGTCACCAAGCCAATGTATGCAGCCAATGCCTGGCGACTTTTGGGACTTTACTAAAGCTTGCAAATCCAGGGCTTGCGAATCGCTTGAATTAAATCGGCATATTCATAATATCTTCGTAGGCCTTGACCAGGCGGTTGCGCACTTCGCTCATCGCCTCGAAGGCGATGCCTGCTTTCTCCGAAGCAATCACCACTTGTGAAAGCGTAACCTCGGGGTCGCCCAACTGGAATGCTTCGGCCAGGTCACCAGACTCTTTTTGCACGCTATTCACCTTGTCCACCGCCTGCGCCAGCATGCTCTGGAATTCAACCGGGTTGGCGCCAGTAGCGGAATCGCCTGCGGCAGTAGCTGGCTCAAAACCCTGCGCCCTGGACTTGAGCGCACGCATCTCGTTAAGAACCTGGTTTACATCGGGTCGGTTGATAGGTTGGCTGCTGCTCATGGCATGCTCCATTGTTTGGACTGTTTGTTACCGCTGGCACTATTGCTATTTCTTGCAGATTCCGGGCACTTTCGTTCCAGTTCGGGTTCCAGCTCGCCGGCCTGGGCTTGGTGCGTGGAAGCAGGACACAAGCGAGTCAAATTCTTGTCATTTCAGCGATATCGCCACCGGGCTATGTCAGCACAGCGCGGAGGTAGCGCGTATATTCGACAATCCATTGACGAGTTGCCGCCTGATACATCGCCTACTTCTCCCTATGCATGAAATACGCCAATGTTTGCGGCCAGGCCTTAGCTTCCAGCGAAGGCTTAACGGGCAAAAAAAAGCCGCCCCGTTGGGCGGCTTTTTAATCTTCACTTTAAACTTTACACAGACGCTGCTTTGCCAGATGGGTGTTTAGAACGCGTAGCGAATATCCACGCCGTAAGTGAACGGCTCACCAAAGCTGGACACCACATTGCCCGATTTGCTCGCCCTGGGGCTGCTGGTTACGTACTGGCTAGACGCGGTGTACTCTTCATCCAAAATATTTTTCGCCCAGATGCCAACTTCCAATTGCCCAGCATCGTCTTCGAGTTGCAGGCCACTCATATTCACACGTGCATTTAAAATATCACGCGAATCCTGCTCGGGGTTGAGCGAATTAAAAAAGTAATCCCCTATGCTGCTATACTCGAGCCTGAGTGCGAGGTCGCCTGCCTCGAACTTACCCACCTGGTAATCGATAGCCGCCCAGCCCATATGCTGCGGGGCACGCTCGCCTTCCACAACCACCGCCGGGCCTGCGCCTGGTGAGAACGATCCGGCGCCATCATAGGGCTCGGCAATCGCATTGGCTGCGTAGTCCATATAGCTATAAAACGTTGAAATGGTCAGGTCTTTTAACGGCTGCACACTCAAATTCAACTCGACGCCTTCGATACTGGTCGAGTTCGGGTCGTTAATGATGTCGGTGATGCGCAAGTTATCGGGGTCGAGAAATACCAGCTGCCGATTCTCGAGATTGGTTGAGTACGCGGCCACGGTGTAATTGATTTTTTGCTTCCACGCCGAACCCGAAAAGCCCGCTTCAATAGTTTCTGCCTCTTCCGCTGCATAAGGTTGCGTGCCCTCGGCATACAACGATGCACCGGCTGCTTTGAAACCACGCGCAAGGCTCAACCATGCCCTGGTGTGCTCTGAAGGTTGCAGTCTAAAGGCCACTTCAAACGATGTGTTGTCGTCTTCAATATTGGTTTGCTGCCCGGTGTTAACAGAGTTGCGTCTCAGGCTTTGCACAGTTTTTTCGTCCCTGGTCTCACGCCAGCCCAGCAAAAATTCGAGCTGGTTGCCAATGGCCATAACACCCTGCGCATAAACCGAAAACGAATCGACATCGGAGGTACCACTGGTCGCACTTTCCTGCAGCTCTACTGTTTCGCGCAGGTTGTTGACGCCGACAATCAAATCTACCTGGTCCTTGTAAAACAACCTCTGCAAGCGCAGGTCCACCGAGAACTGGTCCTGGCGAATTTGGTCGCCAGGCGCAGTAGTGGGTGTCACGCCTGCGCCAAACAAGCCGTCGTAGTTGGTGAATTCGGTGGATTCAACTTCGCGGTAGCCAATAATCGATGTGATAGAGGCTTTCTCGCCGCTGATGACCATGGTTTGGTTGTGATGCTGGATATCGATATCCGACTCGGGAATATTGAGCCCCGATCGCGCCGTTTCCTGCATCTTCGCTTCACCCATGTCCACGGCCTGGAAGTAAGGCATGGTAGAGGTGATCTCTGCATCTTCAAAGGCGTAGTCAAACGCGATAGGGCCGCCTTTATCCAGATTAACCGCGATGCGCACGGCCTGGTTGTCGCGCGACCAGAAATCGTTGTTCTGGCTACCCTGGCCGGGATTCACGACCCAGCCTTTGTGGTCATCGAGCATGTACGAAACTTTGGCGTTAACGATATCGGCCAGGCGCGGCAGATTTACATGGGTTACCGACTTCACTTCATCGTATTCGCCGCCGAACAGCAGTGTTTGCTCTATGTCGAGTTCACCGGTGGGCTTTCGAGAAACCAAGTGAACCGCGCCACCCGAGGTATTGCGCCCGCTAAGCACGCCCTGCGGGCCGCGCTGC
Organism: Pseudomonadales bacterium; assembly: GCA_013043705.1. Taxonomy (GTDB): domain Bacteria; phylum Pseudomonadota; class Gammaproteobacteria; order Pseudomonadales; family UBA7434; genus UBA7434. The sequence goes on along the minus strand of JABDNS010000049.1, from coordinate 22,714 downwards.
ACGTCGATGCGCTCAAGGTCGAGCAGGTCCATGGTCAGGCCTTGCGAGCGCGCGATGTACACGCCATCGATGAACACACCAACACCGGGGTCGCCAGTGCCCTGGTGCACGGTGGTACCGCTCACGCCGCGCAGGCTTAACTCCAGCGCCGCCGCATTGCTATCCGAGGTTTGCAACAGCAGCCCGGCGGCATTGCCCGGCAGCATATCGCTAAGCGCGTTGATATTGGATTTGGTTAGCTCGGTTCGATCAAAGCTGCGGGTATTTTCGGGCACATAGGGCTCGGCAGAGAAATACTCGACCACGGGCACCATTGCGACGCCATCCTCACCCACTGGAGCTGCAGCATCGGCGTCGGCAACTTGCTCCTCACCGTCGGCGGTTGGCGCTGCGCGCCTGCGCCGTGGTGGTGCCTCGCCCAATTCGCTATCGAGGAATTCATCCTCTAAATCTTCGAGTTCAATTTCGAGCTCGTCCAGCTCTTTGGCACGTTGATCCAGCTCTTTCTCATAATCGATCAACTCGGCCTCATAGGCTTCGAGTTCTTCTTTACTCTGCGCCAGCGCGCCAGGCAGCGACATCATGGCGAGAACAGCGAGGCCCGAAAAGCCTAACCCGGCGGATTTCAACATCTAACTTTCTCCTGAGAGCTTACGAGCCGAGCAATAACGTATCACCAGTATCACCAGACTCTACATTGGCCCGTCCCGCCTACGCGGTTTTGGCACTATATATAATTGTTGGTTGTCGTGCTTATTTAATTATCTTGCAAAGCCCTGGCGCTAATTCCGCGCCTTCTACAGCGCAAACTGCAGGCCCTGGCTACCCCGGCAAAACTGTTTTGGCCGGCACATTATTCATTTTTGGTGCAATGGGCAGAGCATGAAATCAATATTTCCCGCTAGGCCAATGCGTTACAGTCGCCATTTTCAATGATGACAGGGTCGTAACGCAAGCCGATTTTATAATGTGCAACACATGCACAATACCCATACAGCTTAATGATGTACCGAAGGGGGCTGGAAATCGACCCTTTAGTCGAAGATAACGGTCTTATTGCCCACCACTATAGCCCTATCCTCAAGGTGTAAACGCAATCCCTGGGCCAACACCCTGGCCTCTACGTCTTTGCCCAGCCTGAGCATATCCTGGTCGTCGTGCTGGTGGCCCACCCTGATCACATCTTGCTCAATTATTGGCCCCTCATCCAGCGCTTCGGTAACATAATGGCAGGTAGCACCTATTAATTTAACGCCCCGCTCGAAAGCCCGCTTGTAGGGATTGGCGCCAATAAACGATGGCAGGAAGCTGTGATGAATGTTAATCATGCGGTTGGGATAGCGCGCGCACAGCGCCTGCGGCATTATTTGCATAAAGCGCGCAAGTACCACGGTATCGATATCGTGTTGGACGAGCAAGCGCTCAATTTCAGCGAACCCGAGGCGCTTTTTCTCGGCATCGGCCGGCATTGCTACGTGGAAAAAGGGCACGTCGTACCAGCCTGCGATCTCGCGCATGCTTTCGTGATTAGAGATGATGCACGGCACCTCACACTGCAAATCGCCACTGCGCCAGCGGTGCAACAGGTCGGCCAGGCAATGCGAGGCGCGGCTCACCAGCAACGCGACCTTGCGTGGTTTACTGGCATCGCGCAAATGCCAGTTCATCGAGAACTCATCGGCTATCTTTGCAAAGCCGCTGGAAAAAGTGTCGGGGCTAACGGCCAGCGTATCGGCGGCGATCTCGGTACGCATAAAAAAACGCCTGGCCAACGGATCGGCGTGGTAGCTCGCCTCTAACAGCGAACCGCCCTGCCCTGCGATGTACTGGCTAACGCGGGCAACGATACCCACCCGGTCGGGGCAATCTATCACCAATCGGTAGCTATTTTGCATTAGGAGCCCTTGCGGTTTGTGATTCGCCAGCAGTAGTGCGATGGGCGCGGCCGCTGGAAATCGGGGTCATGCGTGGCGTCGGTAAGATCTTCTACAGTGTAAACCGCCAACAGCTCCGGCGCTAACCGGAAGCCGCGTCGATTGGTTGAAAAATAAAGCTCTCCAGACTGTTCGAGTAACGCCATACTGCGTTTTATCAAGTCGGCGTGATCGCGTTGCAGGTCCAGCGTATGCGCCATACGCGAGGAATTTGAAAAGCTGGGCGGGTCGAGCAATATCACATCAAAGCATCGCTCGCAGCTTTGCAACCATTCGCCACAGTCAGCGCGCTCGAGCAAGTGTTGCTGAAACGGCATTTCGTTCAATTCAAAATTGCGCGCAGCCCAGGCCAGGTAGGTTTTAGACATATCAACACTAACGCTTGATCGCGCGCCGCCGCGCGCAGCGTGCACGGTGGCGCTGGCAGTGTAGGCGTACAAATTCAAAAAGCGTTTGCCGCGACAACGCTCGCCTATTAGCCTACGCAGCGGCCGGTGATCGAGGAAAAGCCCGGTGTCCAGGTATTTTCCAAGATTGATGATAAAGGGATAGCCGCCCTCTCTGATCACCAGGTCGGGCAACTGGCTGGAAAATTTCGCGTACTGCTGCTTGCCTCGCTGCCTTTCCCGGCGCTTCAGCACAACCTGCTGCGCTGGCACATCAAAAACTTCGCATACCGCTTGCACCGCTTCGCTGACCCTGCGCCCGGCGGTGGCCTCATCGATGTTGGCCGGTGCCGCGTATTCCTGCAGGTGAAAATATTGCAGCGGCGCGGCGTTAGTGGCAGGGTTGCTCGCCGGGCTGCTCGCTGTGTTTTTTGCGATGCCAGTCAATGGCAATGCTGTATAGCAGTCTATCGCTACAGCATATTCGGGTAGGTCTGCATCATACACGCGGTAACTTGGTGCAGTTTGCGTAGCAAGCCAGGGCTTTAAGCGACGCAGGTTTTTGCGCAGGCGATTGGCAAGCATTTTTGCGCCTTCGCTTAACGGCGCCGCCGCTTGCCGTAACCCGCCAACCCGTTGCCCAGCTGCATCGCGCGCCCTGGGTTTAAGCTGGCTATCGCTAGATACCTCATAGCGCAGCAAGCGACACTCGATATTACCGTTGTAAACTTTGTGCTGGCGAAAGCTGCGTAGCCCGGTACGCCAACCCAGTTCGGCGTTGTCGGTAAGAATGCCCGCCTGCCAACCGGCGCAGTTTTGTTTCAACAGTGCACCAATTTGCGCGTAAAGTTCGTCTAGCTGCTGCTTGTCACCAACGCGTTGGCCATAGGGCGGGTTCGCTAGCAACAATCCGGTGGCGTTTGCAAAACAATCGGCTGATTCCAAATCTGTGATTGCTGCGCGCGACACCTCGACCACTTCTGCAAGGCCTGCTCGCGCAACATTTTGCCTGGCAATGTCTACCGCATTGCGACTCACATCGCTGCCCGCAATGCGGCAGGGCAAAGACAGGTTCTGCAGGTCTACATAGGCGTTATCGACACAGGCCTGCCAGGCTGACTGATCGGCGCTGGCAAGCCTTAACAAGGGCCAGTCATCGCGCAGGTAACCGGATGGAATATTGGCTGCCTGCAAAGCGGCTTCAATAAGTAAGGTGCCCGACCCGCAAAATGGATCGACAAAACTGGCGCCCTGCGCCGCCAGCGCAGGCCAGTCGCATAACATCAGCAAGGCCGCCGCCAGGTTTTCCTTGAGCGGTGCTTCGCCCCCATCGCCGCGATAACCGCGCTGGTGCAAGCTTGCGCCAACCAGGTCGATGCCCAGGGTAAAGCGACGCTTGAACAGCCTGGCGTAAAGCCTTACATCGGGCCTGAAGTTATCGAGTTCAATGCGATCCTCGTCGCGCGCACGGAAGTAATCATTCAACGCATCGCGCACCAGCTGGGCGCCGTACTTTGCATTGCGAATAAAAGCGTTGCTGCCATTGAAATCGATATGTACCGATTGTGCCGGGTCGATATGTGCTTGCCAGTCGCAAGCTGTAGCGGCTTGCAGCAGTGCTTCGCCACTGTCAAATCCACGGCGCAACAGCACCAGCACCACGCGATTGGCGACGCGCGTTTTATAACAAACGTTGTAGGCTTGTGCCTGGGCACAATCGAAGTAGCAACCGGCCACACTTTCCTGCACCGCTTCAATACCAAGCCCGCGTAGCTCGCGAGCCAACACCGCCTCAAGGCCCTTGGGGCAGGTTGCGAAGTAATGCTGGCGTGGCGCGCTAGCCGCTGCATTAGCATTTTTCTGCGCCTTCAACGCTGGCCTACCTCTGCTGCGCTGCTGCGCGGGCACAATCACCCACCAGGCCGGGGCCCTGGTAGATTAGCCCGCTGTACAACTGCAGCAGGTCGGCACCGGCCTCGAGCTTGGCTATGGCTTTATCTGCGCTGTCGATGCCGCCCACGCCGACAATTGTGATTTCGCCCTGCAAGTGCTCGGCCAAAAGCCGAACCACTTCAGTGCTGCGATCGAACAACACCGCACCACTAAGCCCGCCGCTTTCGGCCGCGTGTTTACTGCTGGCAACGGCTGAGCGATCAATGGTGGTGTTGGTTGCAATGATGCCGTCGATACCAAAGCGCAGCAAACTATCTGCCACTTCAAGCAAATCATCACGCGCCATATCCGGTGCGATCTTGACCAAAATCGGCCGGTGCACCGTGTGACGTGCGGCAAGCTCCTCACGGCGTACCGACAATGCCGATAGCAGGCGATTCAACGGCTCGCCAAATTGCAGATCGCGCAGGCCAGGCGTATTTGGCGATGAAAGGTTTATGGTAATGTAATCGGCGTAGGGGTAAACTGCATTCAGGCCGGTCAGGTAGTCGTTCAGCGCATGCTCGGCCGGTGTAATTTTATTCTTGCCCAAATTAATGCCCAGCGGCACCTGCAGAGGATGTTGTTTCAAACGCAGCAAGCGCGGTAGCAATGCGTCGAGTCCATCGTTGTTAAAACCCATGCGATTGATAATCGACTGCTCGGGTACCAGGCGGAACATACGCGGCTTGGGGTTGCCCGGCTGCGCTAGTGGCGTTACCGTGCCGATTTCGATAAATCCGAAACCAAGACTCTGCAAGCCCTGCATACAGCGTCCGTCCTTGTCGAGACCGGCCGCAAGACCAACGCGATTTGCAAAGCTCACACCCATTATCTCAACCGGGTCTGCAACGCGTGCGGGCAGCAGCCTCGACAGCGGCGCTACGCTCATTTGCAGCGTGCTTAGGGTTAGATGGTGCGCGCGCTCGGGGTCGAGCGCAAACAACAGTGGGCGAATGAATTTGTACAACAGTCTTTCCGCTTGCAGGCGCCGCGCAGGGCATTTCGCGGCGCATCTTAGCATGCAGTAACACAGGCTCCGCACTCGCAAAAACCGCACTATCACGCATTGCCTGCCGCGTTGCGTTTGGCCGCTGCCGCGAGGATAGCTGCAATTGGCCACTGGCAGCGTGACTATTTTACAAGCTAGTGCGAATTTCACCTGCAATGGCCACAAGCGGGCATGCAGCATCTATAATTCCCCGCTGCTATAACCATTCCTCGATCTACTGGTTGAGGGCTTTTGTATTCACCTGCGGCATCGCCGCGAAACCATCACGGACATGCCATGACTACGACCGCAGCAGCGACATCAGCGAACACCCGGCGCAAGCCCGCGAGCAAGAAAAAAGACAAAGTAAAGAAGCCGGAAATTATCGAGGAGATGGGCGTGCTGCGCATGACGACCAAGCACCCGACTATTCGCAAGCTCAAGCGAAAGTACCCCACGTCAATTCACGGCAATAAGTTCTGGAGCTCCAGTTATCTGCTGATGGATTACCTGACAGACAATCCTCCGAAGAAAAAGCACCGCATTCTGGATCTTGGCTGCGGCTGGGGCTTAACCTCTATCTACTGCGCGAAAAAGTTCGGCTGTAAAGTTACCGGCGTCGATGCCGACAAAGAAGTGTTCCCATATGTAGATGCGCACGCTGAACTCAATGGCGTGGAAATTGATACGCTGCATCGTAAATTTGAAAAACTTGATGTTGAAACGCTATCCAATTTTGACATTATTATTGGTGGTGATATCTGTTTTTGGGATTCACTAAACGACACGCTGTTCAAACTGTTCAAGCGTGCGAAAAAGGCCGGCGTGAAAAAAGCCATTATCGCCGACCCGCAGCGCCAGCCTTTTGTCGATCTCTGCGACCGGCTCGACGACCACTTTACGCACGAAGTCTGGGATTGGGAACTGCCCGAACCCACGCCTGCCAACGGCGACATCCTGGTAGTCAAGTTCAACAAAAGCTAGCTGAACTCTTGCTCGAAGTAGATGAGCGCACCGAGACGGGCGCCCCTTATCAGCTGCGGCTGGTAATGGCGCCCAATCGCTCGCTGGACTGGCAGCAAAATAAAAAAGTTATCTGGGCGCTCGGCGTCCTCTGCATCGGCATCGCCGCTGGTTTCTTCCTGCGGCTGGGCATCTGGATGATATTACCCTTTGCCGGGCTCGAAATTGCCGCGCTCACAGCCGCGCTGTACTACGTTTCCTGGAAACTGAGCTACCGCCACATACTGGCCTTCGATGACGCCAAGCTGTTAATTGAAAAAGGCGTGTATCGGCCACGTGGCAGCTGGACATGGCCCAAGCGCGACACCCACCTTGAAATTGAACCGGCCAGCCACGACTGGCAGGCCAGCAAGCTCACACTGCATTGCCAAGGCGAGTCTGTGAATATCGGCGACTTTTTGAGTCGCGAGGAAGCCAGCCGCGTTATTGAGCTACTGCGCGGCCAAATTCTCTGTAAAATTCGCCCTGTAAAAACTTAGCGCTGCTTATACAGCTTGCCGTCAAACAGGAAAAATAGTTCTCGACCATGAGTAGCAGCAAGCCCAACACCGACGCCAAAAAAATTGGCATGATCAGCCTCGGTTGCCCCAAGGCGCTGGTTGACTCCGAGCGCATACTTACGCAACTTCGCGCCGATGGATACGAGCTGGTTGGCGACTACCATGGTGCAGATATGGTGGTGGTGAATACCTGTGGGTTTATCGATAATGCCAAGCGCGAATCACTGGACGCCATCGGCGAAGCATTGCGCGAAAACGGTAAAGTTATTGTTACCGGCTGCCTCGGCGCGAACGCAGAGGAGATACGCGAAGCCCACCCGAACGTGCTGGATATTAGCGGGCCGCATGCTTACGAGCAGGTGGTGGGCGCGGTGCATCAATACGCGCCCAACCCGGTAGTGCACGACCCGTTTGTAGACCTGGTACCACCGCAGGGCATCAAGCTCACGCCGCGCCACTATGCCTACCTGAAGATTTCAGAGGGCTGCAACCATCGCTGCAGCTTTTGTATTATTCCGTCGATGCGCGGCGACCTGGTGAGCCGACCGATCGGCGATGTGATGGAAGAAGCCACGCGATTAAAAGCAGCCGGCGTACGTGAGCTACTGGTTATATCGCAAGACACTAGCGCCTACGGCGTTGACCGTAAGTACCAAACCGATTTCTGGAACGGGCGGCCACTTAAAACCAAAATGCAGGATCTGTGCGAAGCACTTGGCGAACTTGGTATTTGGGTGCGGCTGCATTATGTATATCCCTACCCGCACGTCGATAAAATTATTCCACTCATGGCGCAGGGCAAAATCCTGCCCTACCTCGATATCCCTTTCCAACATGCCAGCATGCGCATTTTGAAAGACATGAAGCGCCCTGCTGCTACCGAGAACACACTGGCGCGCATTAATCAGTGGCGCCGCGACTGCCCTGAACTCACCATACGCAGCACCTTTATCGTAGGCTTTCCTGGCGAAACCGACACAGATTTTGATGAGCTACTGGCGTTTCTCGAGCAGGCACAACTCGACCGCGTAGGCTGCTTTGAATACTCGCCAGTAGCAGGTGCCGACGCCAATGAATTGCCAGGCCATGTGCCCGACGACCTGAAACACGAGCGCTACCAACGCTTCATGCAAACACAGCAATCGATTAGTGCAGCGCGGTTGGCGGCAAAAGTGGGTACACGGCAAACGATTATCATCGATGGCATCGATGAAGAGCGCGACTGCCTGGTTGGCCGCAGCAGCGCCGATGCGCCTGAAATTGATGGCGTGGTGTTTGTAGAAGCCGACGGCGACTACCAGGCTGGTCAATTAATCGAAACAACGATAACCGGCGCCGATGATTACGACCTGTTCGCACGCGCACTCGATGAATGAACCTGTTACTTCTCGATCGCAACGAGTTGCCGGCCGCACATACAGCGGGCCATGGCAATGCCGGCCATACCTTAATTACGCTGCGGGACGCGCGCGCAACACACATTGTTGAAGTACTCCGGGCAACCGCGGGCGATAGCCTGAAAGCCGGCATTATCAATGGCCAAATTGGCCGCGCCACCATTAACAACATCGAACTCGCCAGCAATGCGGTAACGATTGAAACCGATACGCACGCGTTCACCCAACCGCCGCCCGTCCCGCTCAACTGTCGCGTTTTTGTCGCGCTACCACGCCCCAAGGCTGCCCGCAGAATACTCAGGCTATTGGCCGAACTGGGCGTGAAAGAAATCCACGTTTTTAATTGTTACAAGGTTGAAAAAAGCTACTGGTCCAGCCCGCTGCTAAAACCCGCGCAAGTTAACCAGCAGTTCAAGCTGGGCTTATCGCAATCGGTAGATACGCTAATGCCGGTGCTGCATCAACAGCGCCTGTTCAGGCCTTTTGTCGAAGATGTGCTACCAGGCTTAATAAACGGCGAAATGTTACTGCTAGCCCAACCTGGCAGCGCGCTGAGCGCCAAACAGGCGCTGCGCGGGCAGGTCGCCGAAGACACCATAAATATTGTGATTGGGCCCGAGGGCGGGCTAATCCCCTACGAGGTGAATAAGCTGGTCGAAGCTGGCGCGCGTGAGATGAGCCTTGGCAGCCGGATCTTTCGCAGCGAAGTTGCGCTCGTGCAATTACTGGCCGAGGTTCGCGGCTTTCTTAGCGAATATTAATTGAAACAAACACCGGTGCCGCCAAGCCCGCAGTAGCCGCCCGGATTTTTGGCCAGGTATTGTTGGTGATAGCTTTCAGCAAAGTAAAAATCCGGCGCTTGAATGATTTCGGTGGTTATATCGCCACGCCCTGCCTTTTTTAATTGCGCCTGGTATTGCACTACTGCCTGCCTGGCCTGCGCCAACTGTTCCGCGCCATAGCAGTAAATTCCCGAGCGATACTGTGTGCCAACATCATTACCCTGCTGCATGCCCTGGGTCGGATCGTGGCCCTCGAAAAATACCGCTAACAGCGCTGCATACTTGATCTCTTGCGGATTAAATACCAGCGCAACAACTTCATTGTGCCCGGTGCGCCCACTGCATACTTCTTCATAACTTGGGTTTTGCGTATAACCCGCTGCGTAGCCAACTGCGGTAAGGCTTACGCCCTCTAGCTGCCAAAACTTTCGCTCTGCACCCCAAAAGCAACCCATGCCAAACATTGCTCGCACTGACCCGTCCGGGCAGTGCAACTGGCCCGCGCTATCCAGCATGCTGCCACCATTAACAAAGTGCTTGTCGGGTACCTGCATTTTTTCCGCCCGGCCCGGCAGCGCCTGCTCCGCCAACACCATGCTTCGCTTGTCATTTAGAAAACGTTCAAACATTGTCGTCTCTGCGCTATCCAATAACTTCTAAATATATTAACAATACCAACACGGCCAACACTGCCAATCGCAAATGCCGCAATAGCATCGCTGTTAGTTGAGCCTCCAATCCAGCGGGGTACTTTCCCTAAATGGCCAATATTCCTCAGTGCGAATCGTCGCTTTACCCGCACTGCGCACGGCTAGCGCAAGCCGGTATTCGGCAACCGGCGAGACGCAAAAAAACTGCCAAGCCTGCGGATTATCTTGCAGCGACTCGTTCAGCATTAATTCTATACGATTTTTATCAGCGCTATTCTCGCCTGTGTTTGCTTGGGCAGCGCACGCGCCTTCGCTGTGTAGCCGAAAACCAAAATTTTCCAGGCCCAGCGAAATGCCCTCGCCACGCGCTTTCATATAGGCTTCTTTCAGGGTCCAATAATCGAAAAATCGCTCGCGTTGTTCTGGTTCGGGAAAACTCTGTAGCTCCTTGAGCTCTTCGCCATAAAAGTAATGCGCGGCCAAAGAAAGCACATCGCTTTTACGCAGCGTATGCTCTACATCAATGCCTACCGGCACATTGGCAAGCGCCACCACCACCCAGTCTCCCGAATGCGAAAGGTTAAAATGAAGCTGCTCCGACGCTGCGGGTTCTTCAAATACATTGGGAGCGTTACCAAGCTGGGGTTTGCCGTGCGCATCAAGCCTTAAGCTAAGCGCCTGCGGTTTTGTGCCAAGCCACTCGGCAATTGAGCTGCGCAGCAACGCGCGACCTAATAAATGCCGATCGCGGTCGGCCTGGAAACGAAATCTTTGGTTGCGCGTTCTTTCCACATCATCGAGCAGCTGCCAGTAAGCCTCGCGCAATGCGTTATCAAGCCCCGAGCAACGCGCTACCCGCAGCAGCACGTCGGTGCCTGCAACCGGTCTACTCTGTTCGGCCAGCTTTACGCTCAAACCCAGTAATGCCTGATCAATTGCGCAACCAACAACACCACACACAGCGGAATCACCCATCTGGACCAGCGGTATTGGGTTTCAGCGTCCATCGGCTTACCGAAGCGCTCAAGCACAACCACCATCAAGCCCACGCCTAAAAAAATAAATAACAACAGTTTAAACAGGTTATCCATAAATATTTTATCGCCCTGGGTTGCTGGATCGATGCATCATTGATGCCTGTATTGAAAAGCTTGCCTGGAAAAATTTAACTGCGCTGTGTTTACTCGAGCATAGCGCGAAAACGCGACCAATCAAAACCCGAGCCAGGATCAGTTTTTCTACCTGGCGCAATGTCCTGGTGCCCTACTACCCTGTCGTTGCCAATACCCGGATACTGCTGCTGTAAAGCTCGCGTTAGCGCCGCCAATACCTGATATTGCGCACCGGTAAATAGACCATCATCACGACCCTCAAGTTCAATGCCAATACTGAAGTCATTGCAATGTTCGCGCCCGGCAAAGCTCGATTGGCCGGCGTGCCAGGCGCGATCTTCACAATCGACAAACTGTGTGATGGCGCCGCTTCTGCGAACCAGGAAGTGCGCGGATACCTGCATTGAGCATACTTCGTTAAAATAAGGATGCACGTTGGCAGGGAGACAGTTGCAAAACAGTTGCTCTACATAGCGGCCGCCATAAAGGCCAGGCGGCAGTGCAATGCAGTGGATGACCAGCAAATCGATGACTATTGCATCCGGCCTTGCATCGCGGTTGGGAGATTCGCAATAGCGAGCCTTGTCCAGCCTACCATTCGACATCGCGTATTGCATAGCAATTTGCCAAAAATTAAACGAAGTAATGGGGCGCATCATAGCGCAGAGCATCACGCGCGCAAAGCCAGGCAGCACGCGCAGGAAAGCGCGCTGCTATGCAACAAAAAATTAGGGTAACGCTGTGTAAAAGGCTGGATTGGCCTTATTGAGCGGCGCGTGCTTGTTAGGTTCCCACAGCTTCATGTTGATGCTTGCGCAAGCCATCGATAATTGATGTTAACGCTTTATCGAATAGCTGTGCATCTTCGAGCGGAAGCATATCGCCGGATTCCAGCAATTGCGCAATACCCGCTACATCTAACTCGGCGGCCTTGGAGCCTGCACGATTTATAAAGATACGCTTACCGCTATTGCGCAGTATGGCAACCAGCCGACAACGCTTTTTCTCGCCCTCGCCCTGCAATTCCACCCACTGACCCACGGCCATGGCCGTGGCAGCACTCAGGTATTGATTGTTGGCAACGTTACTCACTTCTTCCACCGCTGCCGGACTCGCCGACTGCATCGCGCTGACGTCTTGCAAACCGGCCGCTGGGGGCTCGGAAGGTGGTTTTGACGGTACAGGCAGCGACGCAGTGCGCTGCATAACCTGCATATGCGCACGCTCCAACTGCTCAAAAAAATCATTGCCGGCGCGCGTGTCGTAATTAATCGACTCCAGCCCCTGGCGCAAGGCTTTCAACAGCGGAGGTAGCTCGCGAAGAATCGCGGCGCGATCACCACCGCTGCGCTTGGGTGAGACGGTCCAGATGAGTTTTTCAAGTGTCTGCCTTGCACTGCTCCATCGATCGCCGTCAGGGCCTTGCTGCACATAAGCCAGAAACAAAATATTACTCCAGACTTTTTCAACCATCTGTGAGATAAATGCCGGCATCCCCTCCAGTGGCTGTGCATCGATCAGGCGTTTGACATCCTCGCGCGCGCGGTTCGATTCGTCCCGGCCGGACTCAGCATCTACCAGGCGTTTGCGACGCAACTCGGTGCGCTTATTGTCGCTGTCTAACCATGACTTATAGTCGGCCAATACATCGAAAAACAGCTGGCTGTCGCTATCGTACTCACGCGTAATGCGCTCTACCGTACTGCAGACCATTTGGTAAAGTGGATCTGTTTGATAGTTATCCGAAGCTACCCAACCCACCACAGATTCCGTCATTTCATTGAGTAACTTGCGCGCCGGGTGGCTGGGGCTACAAAAGAAATTGGACTCGTTCATCGCCACTTTAATAATGGGTACCTGTAAGCGGCTTAAAGCTGCTTTCATTGGTTCGGATACCACACGGTCTTCCAATACAAACTGGAACAGCATCGATACAAGGCCAATCACATCACGCTCTCGCTGGCCAATTGAGTGATCTGCACTATCTGAAGCCGCCGCAAGCTTAGTGGCCAGGTTCAGCAACACATCCTCGGGGCGCTGCAAAAGCGCCGCGGGCTGGCCCATATCGGCAGATGCAATACCTGCAGCGTGTTGTCGTTGCAATGTATTCAGCAACTGCCACAACACCTCATTACCAATTACCGGATAATTGCTGGTTTGCAAGAGTTGTAAAGCGTTAGACAGCGCCGCCGATTGCGTATCGGCAAGACCCACACCATATTGCGGAACGAAGGAGATCAACTGCGACAACTCGCGTGCCTGCTGTGCTTCAACAACCGAAATAGCACGCTCAGAAAGCTCTGTTTGCTGGCCGGCTTTAAGGGCAGCCGCCGGCTTACTTTCACCCGCTGGAGTCGCGCTACCCACAGCAGCTACGCTACCGCGATAATCGGGCAAAACATTGGCGCGAATGAGTTTCTCGTTGGCTTGCTTGTAAATTGCAGCCAGGTCCGAGAGCACAATTTTTTCAAAAAGCTTGAACAGTACGATGCGAGCTTTTATATCAACGCTCAGAATCCGGCAAGCACTGGAAAAAGTTTGGCATAGCCGCTTCGGGCAAACCGGGTTACTGATATTGACACTGCCAAAGCGTGTAACTTCATGCCCGGCAAGATGCGCCAACCTGGCATCAAGTGCGGCCAGTGGCCCAGCCAACTGCTTGTCGAATTTGGCGACCATGCTGTCGATCGCGACCATTTCCTCAACCGCGTCCTCGTCGAGAATGGCCAGTGAATCGGCAGAGCCCTGCATACTTGCCTGGCCGTTGCCAAGTTGCGCCGCCGGCGCGGCACCGTCACTGAAAAGATCTACAAATCCCTGCTGCACCGCCTCCAGAAAATCCCGCTCTATTTCAACGCGCTTGAAGCGAACTTCTCGCATCGATTCAAAAAAGACGTTTTGTTGTTGATTGCTGGGCGCGTTTTCTGCCAGGTCGAATAGCGCATCATCAACGCTGTCGAACATACTTTGCAGCTGCTTAGACAAGTTGCGCTGTAACATCTCACGAAGCTGGATGGCCGGTGCTGACATGCGGCGGGTAATGCTGGCGCTACCGCGCGGGTTAACACTGTCCGGCGCTGTAGCATCGCCACGGGCTGTATCGATAGGGATTATTTTGTCATCTGGATTCATTGAGTCATCCTGTATAGCCTGCGCCGGTATCCGCCTTTTGGGCGATTGTGGCTGGCGCGCGAGCATTAACTGCGCCGATGCCGGAAAATCTGGCATTGATCAAAGTATAATCATTAATGCAGATGGGCTTGGGCCGGGCACCACGCCAAGCGAACAAGGTCACAGTTTGCTTTTTATGCACATCAGGTTAGTGATAAAGTCCGCAGCTTTGCCGTGACCTGCAACCATCTTGCAGGCGCAAAGCACAAACTAGAGGGCGATCGGCGAATTGGATAATGAAGAGAATGGCGGTGCGCTGCGTCGCGCAGGCGGCGCCATGTTTGTGCTGGCCTGGCTCGTACTGCTGGGCCTGCTGGCCATGTGGTTTAACGCCGATGAACAACGACGCTATAACCCGAATAGTGAGCCACAAACGATCGACGTCGACGGTGCTCGAACGCTGGTTTTGGCGGCCAATCGCAACAACCATTTTGTTACCACCGGGCAGATCAACGGGCAGCCGGTTACGCTGCTGTTGGATACCTGCGCTACCAACGTGGCAATTCCGGCAGACATGGGCAAAAGGTTGCAGCTAAAAAGAGGGCCCGCTGGCGTAGCTTACACGGCTAACGGGCGGGTAACCGTCTATGCAACACGTATCGATCGCTTACAAATCGGTGAAATTACTTTGCAAAATGTAAGCGCCGACCTGAACCCGGGCATGAATGGTAGCGATGCCATTTTGCTTGGAATGAGCGCGCTTTCACAGGTGCAATTTAGTCAGCGCGATGGCAAGCTGTTCCTAACACAATAGTTCACCCGATAGGCCCCAACGGAAGCGACGATGCAGGAATTGCAGTTACAACAAGCCATTCAAGATAATGTGGAACAGGCACTGGCCGAAGATATCGGCGACGGCGATATTAGCGCCGCGCTAATCGATGCCGATAAAGTTTATGCCACGCGCGTAATTGTTAGGGAACCGGCAGTTATTTGCGGCCGCGCCTGGGTGGAGTCTACGTTTTTGCATATCGATTCTAGCGTCGAGCTCGAATTTTCTGTAGAGGATGGCGATAGTGTGAACGCCGGCGATACATTGTTTACTGCAACCGGCAATGCCCGATCGATTCTTACCGCTGAGCGTACCGCGCTTAACTTTCTACAGCTACTTAGCGGCACCGCGACCATAAGTCGCAGTTACGCCGACGCCGTTGCCGGCACCAAAACCAGGGTATTGGATACGCGAAAAACGCTGCCCGGTCTGCGTATTGCGCAAAAGTATGCAGTGCAATGTGGCGGCTGCAGCAACCATCGCATTGGCCTCTACGATGCCTACCTTATTAAGGAAAACCATATTGCCGCCTGTGGCTCAATTAGTGCGGCGATAGCGCGAGCCCGCCAACTGGAGCCAGATAAACGGGTTGAAATTGAAGTGGAAAATAGTGCCGAGTTTGCAAAGGCACTAGAGGCCGGTGCAGACATTATTATGCTGGATGATTTTTCGCTAGCCGATATGCGCAAAGCGGTCCAGCAAAACCAAGGGCGCGCAAAACTTGAAGCATCGGGCAGCATGAGCCTGGCCAATATTCGCGAGGTTGCCGAAACAGGCGTAGATTTCATTTCGGTTGGCGCACTCACCAAACACCTGCGTGCAATCGACCTGTCTATGCGGTTTATCGAGTCTTAGCCGCAGGCCTGCCACAACAACTTTTTTATTTATAAAGCGCTGTCATGCATCTTCATGCCATGCATTTTTATGCATAGCCGGATGCGGAATGCGGCCGTTCTTTGTAAACTGGCTATATTCAAATTCAATCGTCTGGCTGCCGTCGAATCCTCTCCTGGAAAATCGACAGCGCTCAGTATCCAACGCCAAATGCCAGTGCTGGATTTCGCGCGGAGCCTTGTCGGCAAAACTTTTAGGGTCGAACACCGCCACATTTGTGGCGCCAGCTAACCGAGGTGAGGCGTACAGGCAATAAGCGGTGCGTACCTCGCGCAATGCCGCGCCAAGCTTTTGCGAAAACTCCCAGCTGGCCGGATCGCTGATTTTCTTGCTTACCCGGCTGAAATGCTCGCTACAGGTATCTATCGCACGTGCGCTACGAATACGCGCAGAAAACGCAGTGCGCTGGTCGCGGATATTCGCCAACGGGCCAAGCTCTTGCGGACCTTGCTGGAATAACCACAAATACAGCGCACATTCCGCGAACGCCGCCTCAGGTGTCAGCGCCGCGTAGTAAATACCGCGCTCGAACTGCCCGCCGAAGCGCGAACCGAAAGGCAGCGGCGGGTAACGAAAAGGGGTGAACAGCAAGTAGGATAGCCCCGCGCAATCTTCTGCCAAGGCAGGCTTTGACGCTTCAAGCAATGCCTCAAGCCGCGCTTGATCGGCAGCATTTTGGGTGATTGCCTGGGTGGCTGCAATTTCCTGCGTCTCGACAACGCGCCAGGTTGTGCGCGCCAGGCGCTGCTGCAATGTAGCGAAATTGAAGCGATTAACGTTTGCTGCAAGCAGTGTTTGGGGGCTTGATCGCGTCAACGCAGGCAACCTTGGCAGCCGGCCCTAAACGCTGCCACGAATAGCATCGAGATAGTGCACCACCTGCGCAATACCCTGCACTGAACGCATAAGCTCAGCGGGAGACGCGCCACCGAGATGGTTATTGGGCGTGGCAATCCAATGTTGCATTGACGCGTTATCGCCGCCAACCATAGCATACAGCGCTCGATAAACACGCACCAGCAGCAGCGCCAGCTCGAGGGGTTTGCCATCGGGGATGCCATAGCTGCCACGCTTGATACGCGATAGCGTGGGTTCCGATATGCCCAAAATTGCGGCTAACTGCGCGCGCTTCAACCCCAGGGCCTCGGCTGCGGCCAGCGTGGCACCAGCGAGCAATACCGCATCATCTGGTGTTTCCAGGCGCGCTGTGGCGATATTTTGTTTATTTTTCATATGCATTATTATATATGATAAATGTGCAAATGAAAATAGCTGGCTGGGCGCCTGCCCCCGCTTGGGTGCCTGTCTCAGTCGCTTGCTGGGCAGGTTTCTGCAGGGTACACAGGCTCGCTGCCAAGTGGGTATTTTCGCTCCGCCAACAGCAAACCGGTTGAACAATCGTACTGCCAATCGGTTACTAGCTGCGAATCACTGCGGCGCGCTGGCTGTGCCAAATCCGGATGCCAACGGGTGGAGGTAACCAGCGCCTGCTCGTAGCCTTGCAACAACCCCCCAACTACGCCTGCGTGCCACCATAAGCCTTCGCTGCGCTGTATTTCACGCCCACGCCCATCCCGCTGGTATTGGGTAACATTCCCCTCCCAATCTGTAACCGTTCTCAGCCTGCCGTGAGTATCGTAACTGTAGTGCTGTTCGCTCGCCTCACAACCAATTTCCGGCGCGTCGCTATTCACATGCAACAATCCTTCTACGCGTGCCACGCGCCGGGAGTCGTCAATTGCAACAAAATGAAAAATTGTTTTTTTGCCATGCGGGTTCGTTTCAATAACGCGCGGATTTCGTGGATCATAAAGATGAGTGAAGTCGAGCTGTACAACTTCATCTGGCTGCCCCGCCTGTCCCTTGCGCCGCGATAATATAGCGCGACGCTTGATATCGTAGTCCCAGCTTACGTAGCGAACGCGATTTTCGTCGGTAATACCAGTTAGGTAGGTTGGCGCACTGTCACTTTCATAGTGATAACTTCGATAAGGATTGTCTTCACCCCAGGGGTTCTCTCCCGGTTGCCCGGGGCTTTGATCCGGATAGCTTACGTGCACCAGTAATCCTGGCCGGACAGTAGTGTTTTCATTGCTAAAAAAATAACGGTACACCGCGCCCTGGGTATCGACCACCTTGCTTAGCAAGCCCTCATGGTAATACAGTGTTAGCGATTCTTGTGCTGGTGTTGTTATCAAGTCGAGCGTGGAGCTATTATTGTCGCCACCCTGTTCAGCCGTAAGATCATATTGCAATTGAAAATGCATGCCCTTTTTAGTGCGCTGCAATAGTCGGCCCGTATCGTGATAGATCTCCGTCAAACCTGATAGGTGACGATACTGCCAGTGGGTTGTGGCTCTATGGTGCGCGTAGATGTTCGGGTTCGTATTGGCGCCGCTAGTATTCTCATTGTTGCCATCACCGCCAACAATTACATCGCTATCGCTAGCGATATTAAGCGGCACCAGCATTTCAACACCATCTGCATCGGCGAGCCAGCGCCCGTCTTGTTCATAGAAATAGCTAGCGCCGGCACCAGGGCGTTCGAGAACCACAGAGTACAATTCCAGATCCGGATTAGATTGCAGCACCGACGCTGGGCACTCGCCCTGCCGGCTGAAGCCATGCACATCATTGCGCACATCGGTTATTGTCGAACAGTTAGGCAGAAATACCGGACCGCTGATGCCCGCTATCGGCCGATAAACGAACTTTAATACAGCATCGAAACTATGACGCCAGTTTGGCCCCAGCGTGGTGCCATTTGCAAAGGCCGCGCGGCTATCGAAGATCCGCTCGAACCCGATACCACCCGGTGAACTGCTAACAATATCTGGCTCACGCTGTATTTTGTGGCCCGTTAAAGTTTGGATGGGGTTGCCCGAACTGGGATCCGGGCAAGGCCGCTTTTTATTTTCGTCAAAGCCTTCACATCTGTAACCATTATATATAGTACCTACGGGGCAAATTGCGCCCCAGACAGCAAGAGCTCCATTACCAAATGACGGGTCACCATTAACGTCGTCGTAACTGCAACTGACAATGAGGTTAATCGAGCTTTGGCTCACCGACACCACTGCACTATTGGATGCATTTATCAGGCTGGCGCAAGCAAAACTGGCTGCGCTTGAAGCATCGGAAAAAACCTTGATATCGCCGTTGCCACGATGCATTTGATAGCCCCAAACCGGCGACTGCCCGGCGCCGGCCGCTGTGCTTGAGATTATGCTCGCGAGTAAAAAAATGACCGAGTAAGCGCGGCGAACAATTGGGACTGCCGCAATGTAAAAATATTGAGTTAAGGTTTGTATTATTGTGCGAAGCAACGTTCCATGTTGCATAGCTAGATCTCCGTTTTAAATTAATTCTCTATCACCGCGGTGCAAGAAAAACTGGCGTAAGTCATAAGCGAGAAGGCAAAAGGCTGCAAACGCTATCGACATCGGCATATTTGGCCGCCCGTAGAACTGCGTTATAGCCAGCTGGCCCTGCTCTAGCATTACCAGCAGCGCAGCCAGCGCTGTTAATGAGAAGTATGCTCCAGGGTAAAGGCCACGATTGGGGCGAACGCCGCGGTGCACAAATGCAACGACAAGAAATATATATAGCAACGAGTAAGCGCCACCAGGCGGTGACCAGCCAAAACCAAAAAGATAAATTAGCGCCAGTGTGCCAGCCAGTAGCCGCATAAATCGGCTAAGTAATTTATCCCTGAACAGATCACTCACAATCGTCACATCCCTTTTGCGCATCATCAAACGCGTTACCGGAGGCACCAGAAAACACCGTAGATAACATAAAACCGTACAGGCAAGCACCATCCGTACATAGATTCAGGTCGCACTGCTCTTTGCTGTTGCCACAACCGCCGTAGCAGTCGTCGTGCTTTTGGCAAGCATCAGTGAATCGCCCGTCGGGAACAAAGCGTGCGCTGGCGCCCGAGCCACAAACCGGCCCGAAAAAAAACAAACCATACGGATCCGTAAAACGCAGCGGATTGGCGCCAGCATACATATAAGTGTTGAGCCCACCCTGCACGCCCAGCGGATCCCCCTGCAGGTAGCGCCCGGAATCGCTATCGTAGTCACGCTGATAGTTATACCAAAAACCGGATTCCCGGTCGTACAGCTGACCAGGCAAACCAAGCCATTGCGGCAAGGTATTCTCGACCTTGACGGTTCTATTGCCAAAAGGCGCGTAGCTGGCTTGCCACACCAGCTCGCCACTCGCATTACTCAACGCCCAGGGGCGACCCAAATGATCATTGTGGTAAAACTCGACAGCGGTGTCGCCATTCGCGCCGATGATACGCGCTATGCGCTGGTCTTGAAGATAAACGTACCAGATTGACTGCGCGCCCAAAATATCTATACGCCCCAACAAACGGCCTGTTTCATCGTAGATAAAATGCCACAATGCCCCATCAGTTAATTTACTTACACGCTGCCCCAATGCATTGTAGCTAAAGCGTGCCACAACCTCGTTCGCCACTATTGCTGTTTTCACCCGGCCAAAACCGTTATAAACAAGCTCAACGTTTGCGTTGCCAGCCCCCGACCTTGAAAGCAGCTTGCCACTCGCATCGTAGCCAAACGCGAGCTGCCCGCTGCCACCAATGCTGCTTTGTACGGAAGACAATCGATTGCCGTTGTCAGCGTAAGCATAAGTATTCAACTCAACCGCGGCACCATCGCTATCAAGCCGTTTACGCGATAAGCGATTCCCCGCGCTGTCATAAGCGAAATTGATGCTGCCCGATGCATCGCTGGCATGCGTCAGGCGCGATTTTGAATCGTATGCGAAATGCCATTGCTCTGGCGCCACCCCCGTTCGGCTAAGCGTGAGCAGGTTTCCTACCGCGTCAAAATTAAAGCTCTGCGTTGCCCGGAAATTGACGCCGATATCTTCTACAGCCGTTAAGGTGTAATCCAGTGCATAAATGCTTTTGCGTGTAATTCCGTTTGCCAGGCTGACTGAGCGAGGCGGACCAAACGGCAGATAGCTTATTTCGGTGGCAAGAAGCTGGTCATCCAGGCGTATTTCACGGACCTCGCCCGACGCATTAAGCGTATAGCGCAGCTCGCGGATGCCCGGATAATCCACGCCGGTGAGCTGGCCATCGGCATCGTAAAAATACTTGATGGGATATTCCTGATCGCCAATTTGAATATTGCGTCTTGCCAGCCTGCCGGCAAAGTCGTAGGTGTGCTGAATTGAACCACTGCCATCGCGTATATAAACAAGGCGCCCTGCAGCATGCGCATCCACCCCTTGCGCACCAAACAAGTAATCAATTTGCGCATCGGGCTCGCCCGGAACCTGCACCCGCACAAGGCGGTTTAGCGCGTCGTAGTGAAATACCTGCTGCCTGCCTTCAGCATCAACCGCCGTAACCTGGTTGCCAGCCACATCGAAGCCAAACTGCGAAACGCCATGTGCCTCGCTACTGCTTTGCACCACGCTACTATAGGCATCGACCAGGTAATCGGTACTGTCGCCGGGCGCGTCAATGCCTAGCAGCGCGTCGTCAGTGCGATAGTGAAAGGCCACTGGCTCGCTGGCTGCTTGTCCGCTTGGCGGCGTATCTTGTGCCGGTACGTGAGCAAGCGATATAAGCTGCTCCAATGCATTGTACGCAGTTTGATCTTTATGCCCGCTAGCATTTTCGATACTTAGCAGCCGGCCGTTGTCATCGTATTCAAAGTTACTTCGTGCACCGCGGCCATCTATGTTGCGCCGCAGTCGGTTATTGCCGTCGTGCAAGCGCAACAATCGAAAATGTTCGATGCAGCCAATATCTGTTACCGGGCTTATATCCACTTCGGAAGCGAGCTCCGTACGCGTGCACAACGACTCCACAACACGATTACCCGCGGCATCAAGCTGGTAATTTATTTGCTGGCCACCTGCGTCGCGCATGGCGACCAGTTCGCCACGCGCATCATGCAAGTAATCGATGTACCTGCCGCTGGGGAAAACCACGCGATTGAGCTTGCCAGTGTCATCGTAGCGATAGCTTGTAGTTAAATTATTGGCGCTGTTGTCGGGGTGTTCTAGCGTACTTCGCAGCAGCCAGCCGCGGGGGTGATATTGCAACTTCGTTACGGTACCGTCAATTTCGGTAATGGACTGCGGCTGGCCGTTGGTATTGTAGTTTTCAAGGCGCGTTACGAGGCCTGCAGCGTTAACCGTTTTTATCAAATTGCCGCGACGATCATAAAAGCGTTGTAGCGCTACAGGTTTGCCCGGATATTGTAGCGACTCGGTATGCGAGGCCAGCGGTGACCGCCCCGCTTCGCCATGCCAGGTGTACTCGTGGCGTGTGGCCACGCTGTCTTGCCTGAGCGGGACTGCCTGCAGCGCATTAAGCAGCGGCACGCCATTCAGCAGGCGCTGCTGTATATGCGAAACATCAGCCCAGTTAAGCTGGCCATCGCCTCCGTTCGGGGCAATATCCCAATTCACGCGCTGCTCCGGCGTAGGCGTTGATTCACCGAGCAAGAAGCGCTCCGCGCCTATCAAAGCCGACATTGCCTGCGCTGCTTGACCGGCGTTTGCCGGCGGCACCAAAGTACAAAGCGCAAGTGCAACCGTTGCGCAAAGTAAAATCGCTGCCATCAAAACAGCGATGCTTGCAAGCTTCACTTCGGCGCGCTTCAACGCTACGCCGGTGCGCGGCGCGGGGATTCCATTAGCTCGGTTCATGTCGCATTCCTTTGCATTGTTTAACTCCAGGCGCCGCGCCTGGCTTAGCCGCTTCTGCCGCCCGCGTGCATATTCGCGCTCAAGCCCTCTACAACATTACCATGCACATCGAAATACATGGGTGGTGATGACCAGGTAAACGGCAGTGGCGCTTCACCACGATAGTTATGCGATAACCAGCCTATAGCTATTGATGACAGGTCTTCGAACAGGCTTTGCTTGCTGGCGCTAGACATCTGCGCGCCCAACACCGAAAATCCATGCGGGTTACGCAGTGTAATAACGAGCTCGCCGTGATCCGGGCCGATGTCATTCGATTGCCAGCTGAGCTGCAAATTGGGGTCGCCCGATAACTTGGTGATCGCGAAACCCGGGGATTTGAAGTTCGCCGCAAAATCTTGCGTGCGATAACGCAAAATAAATACCGCGCCAGCTAGCTGTGTATCGCTGTTAAAAACGTCGCTC
>JABDNS010000047.1 GCA_013043705.1 Pseudomonadales bacterium | reverse complement strand
CCGAAGCTTTACTGGCAGCTTCGGCGTTGCCGGCAACAGCGATCAGGTTTTCCGGCATCTACGGCGGCGGTCGCAGCAACCACCTGCTGAATGTCCTGCGCGACGGGCGTATCTGCCCAAAGCTGCCGGTGCATTTTAGCAACCGCATCCACAGCGCCGATTGCGCGAATGTAATCGCACACTTATTGGCGAGGGCGGAGCAGGGAGAATCACTGGCGGATCTCTACCTGGCTTGCGACGGCGCTAGCGCTGCGCTGCGCGAGGTGATGGAATGGCTGGCCCGCCAAAACGGCATCGACACCGCCCTGCTGCGCGAAGATTACCGGCCTGGCCGCGGCGGCAATCGGCGCTGCGTGCCACGCAGACTGCAGGCTGAAGGATTCCGTTTCAGCTATCCCAGCTACCGCGAGGGATTCGAAGCCGCTTGACTCGCCCGGCGTACTCTTACGCACAATCAGCGCTTGAGCCAATGGGTGTGCGGGTTAACATCCACCATTCGCCAGCGCAGGCGATCAAGCCGGCGCAGCGCCCGGAATAATCTTGCCAAACAGGGGCTGTCTTGAACGACCCGCAAACATCCAGCCAAGCCGCCGGCCAGCCAGGCGGCAAAGCGCACGGCAGCACAGCCGCAAGCTCGGTGGGCCTTGTTGCGCCGCGCCATTTTCGTTACGACGGCGCTTTTCGAACCTCTGGCGGCCGGGAACTGCCCGGTATCGAGCTGGTTTACGAAACCTATGGCGAGCTGAATGCCGCTAAAAATAACGCCATACTCGTATGCCACGCGCTATCCGGCGACCACCACGCTGCAGGCTACCATAGCGACAGTGACCCAAAGCCTGGCTGGTGGGATGAACATATCGGGCCTGGCAAAGCCATCGATACCCGACATTTTTATGTCGTTAGCGTGAACAACCTCGGTGGCTGCGGCGGCTCTACGGGCCCATCGTCTATCAACCCTGAAACCGGCAAAGCCTGGGGGCCAGACTTCCCCTCCCTGCGCGTGCGCGATTGGGTCGACAGCCAGCATATCCTGATGGAGCACCTGGGCGTTGCGCAGTGGGCTGCGGTGATTGGCGGCAGCCTGGGCGGCATGCAGGCCTTGCGCTGGGCGCTGGAATACCCGGACTTGCTGCGCCACAGCGTGGTGATTGCTTCAGCCCTTAAATTAACTGCGCAGAACATCGGCTTTAACAACACTGCTCGTACGGCCATTATCAGCGATCCGGATTTCCATGCTGGTCGCTACCAGGAGCATGGCGTGTGGCCCAAAAACGGCTTGTCGATCGCGCGCATGATTGGCCACATCACCTATTTGTCTGGTGATTTGATGGGGCAAAAGTTCGGTCGCGAGTTACAGGCCGGTAGTTTTGCCCGTGGTAACGAAGAGGCACTGGAATTCCAGGTGGAAAGCTATCTTCGATACCAGGGCGAAAAGTTTGCCGATAGCTTCGATGCAAATACCTATTTATTAATGCTGCGCGCACTGGATTACTTCGACCTTGCACGCGAATATGCTGACGATGCGGTTGCCGCCTTCAGGCATGCGCGCTGCAAATTTATGATCATGTCATTCTCCACCGACTGGCGCTTTTCACCAGCGCGCTCCAGGGAAATCGTTGACGCATTAATAGCCGCCGAAAAGCCAGTGAGCTATGCCGAGGTGGATTCAAGCTATGGCCACGATTCCTTTCTGCTGCCGGTGCAACGCTACCAGAAATTGTTGGGTGCCTATATGCGACAGGTGCATGCCGAGTGTATCGCACTGGGAGGGCAATCGTGAGATCTGACTTTCTCGCCATTGAAGAGTGGGTCAGCAACGGCTCGCGGGTGCTCGATATTGGCTGCGGCGACGGCGCTTTGTTGCAACACCTGCAAGCGAACCGGCAGGTGCGCGGTTTGGGCGTTGAGATCGATGAGACAAAAATTCTCGACTGCGTGGCCAAGGGCATTGAAGTTATCGAGCAGAATGCCGACCAGGGCATGGCCAACTTTGCCGACAACAGTTTCGATACCGTGCTGCTCACGCAAACCTTGCAAGCAGTGCATCGGCCCGACTTTGTACTTGAAGAAATGCTGCGCATAGGCAAGGAATGCGTGATAACTTTTCCGAACTTCGGTCACTGGCAGGCCAGGCGCTATTTGCTGTGGCGCGGCAAAATGCCGGTTAGCAAGTTTATGCCCTACAAATGGTACGACACGCCGAACATTCATTTTTGCACGGTAAGGGATTTTGAACAGCTTTGTGCAGAGCGAAACATCAGCGTGTTGCACCGCAGCTTCGAGTCGCGCAGCACGGGCGATAGTCACCGCTCGGCGCTGGTCGATCGATGGCCGAATTTGCTCGCGACGCACGCGCTCTACCACGTAACACGCTAGGTGTTTATTAAGCAATGTAGTGCCGGCGAGCTTGTTTAACCAGCCACATTTGAGCCCCGCTGTTCCAAGTAATATAGAATCACGTTCTGTTCTGGAGACTCATTAACCGAGAACCTGTAGCCATGCAAATTTTTGTGTCCAGTTTATTTTTTCGACTCTGCAATGCTGTATTCGCTTTGCTGATCCCGGTTTGTGTGATCGCGCAGCCGGATGTATCGCACAGGCAAGGCGATTACGAAGTTTACTACAGCGCATTTAATACCAGTTTCCTGAAGGCCGATGTGGCGCGCGCTGTTGGCGTGGTGCGCGCGGCTGACAGGGGCCTGCTGAACATTTCGGTGCTGCAGCACAGCGATACTGGCAGCAATAATGTACCTGCGCGCGTAACTGGCGAAAGCTATGACTTGCTGCACCGTAAAACGCTGGCATTTAAGGAGATTGCGGGGCCCGGCGCACGCTACTACATCTCGCCGTTTAAAATTTCTAACGATAATGAAATGATTGTTTTCGACATTGTTGTAAAACCCGAAAACAGCAACAAGGAAATTAGCTTTCAATTCAAGCGCCGCTTGTTTCAAAATCCATGAGCAACGCCGCTCGCATTGATAAGGTAGTGATTGCCAGTAGCAACCAGGGCAAGTTGCGCGAGTTCGCGCAATTGTTCGAGGCGGCGGCCTGCAAAGTGGCGCCGCAATCGGATTACAACGTTCCCGAAGCCGAAGAAACCGGCCTGAGTTTTATCGAAAACGCGATCCTGAAAGCGCGCAATGCCGCGCTGCACGCCGGCTGCGCAGCGCTGGCCGATGATTCCGGGTTGGCGGTCGAATACTTGCACGGTGCGCCGGGTATTTATTCGGCGCGCTACAGCGCAGACGAGGTTGATCAAGTAAGTGATAGCAGCAATAACGCCAAATTGTTGCGCGCACTACAGGGTGTGCCCAGCGCGCAACGCGGTGCGCGTTTTATTTGCGCACTGGCATTCGTAGCCCACGCCGCAGATCCGGTACCGCTGGTCTGCACCGGTGAATGGCATGGCCTGATATTGGAAGCGCCCGAGGGCGATGCGGGTTTTGGCTACGACCCGCTGTTTTTTGTGCCGGCGTTTAATTGTTCCTCGGCTTCGCTTGCGCCAGAAATAAAGAATGCGCACAGCCATAGGGGGCTTGCTGTAAAGGCCATGCAAAGTGAGCTCGCGCGCCGCGGCATACTCGGCTGAATGATGCAGCTACCGGTTGCGCTGTATATTCACGTGCCGTGGTGCATTAAGAAATGCCCCTACTGCGATTTTAACTCGCACGCCGCGCACGGCAGTTTGCCCGAGACGGAATATTTGGCAGCGCTGCTGCGCGACCTGGATGCCGAGCTCGATTGGTTTGGCCGCAGGCCCAGCATCCACGCAATTTTTATTGGCGGCGGCACGCCGTCATTGGTCAGCGCAGATTTTTACCAGCGCTTGTTTGCCGCGTTGCGCGAGCGCCTGGCGCTGCCCGACTCTATAGAGGTGACGCTGGAAGCCAACCCTGGCACGATCGACACGGCCAATTTTGCGGGCTTTGCGGAGGCTGGCATCAATCGTCTTTCCATTGGCGCGCAAAGTTTTCACGAAGATGCCCTGGCCAGGCTCGGTCGCGTGCATAGCAGCGAGGAGGCGCGCCGTGCTTTTGCGATAGCGCGCGAAGCTGGTTTTGAAAATATTAATATTGACTTGATGCATGGCTTGCCAGGGCAAACGCTGCTGCAAGCCTGCGAGGATCTTGAGCAGGCCATGCAGCTTGGCGCCGAGCATATCTCCTGGTACCAGCTGACCATCGAGCCAAATACGCAGTTCTTTAATGCCCCGCCGCAGCTGCCGGTGGAGGATACCCTGGCGCAAATACAGGATGCCGGCGCGGCGCGGCTGGCCAGCGGCAGTTTTGAGCAATACGAAGTTTCTGCATTCGCGCGGCAAAAAAAATATTCACAGCACAATTTAAACTACTGGCACTTTGGCGATTACATTGGTATCGGCGCCGGCGCGCACGCCAAGCTGAGTCGCGAAGATGGCATTTACCGGCGCTGGAAAACGCGTATGCCCGAGCATTACATGCATGCAGTGCAGCCACTCGCAGGGCAGAAAAAGCTTACCGCGCAAGAGTTACCGGTGGAGTACATGTTAAACGCACTTCGTCTTAAGCGGGGTTTTTCGCTAAACGATTACACGCAACGCACAGGTCAACCCGTGGCGTCAGTCGAGAATACAATCGATACGTTATATGAGAAAAAACTGCTATTGAGGCAAGGCTCGCAGGTGCTGACCAGCGAATTGGGCTGGCGTTTTCTTAACGAAGTAGTGGAAGCGTTTTTACCGCCTGATACGCGGCAAATTACCTAGCCAACACAGTGGCCGGGGATGTTTTATAAAACGTAAACGTTAAATAAGTGCCTTCAGAATATCGTGACGCTGCACAATACCCACCAGCGTGCCGGCCTCTACAACTGGCATCATGCGACGCTTGTTTTGCAAAAAGCGCTCTGAAACGGCGCTGAGTTCAAGGTCGGGAGAAACGGTGTCCGGTTCAGCTGTCATCAGGTCTTTAACCAGTGTTACGCCCTCGTTAAAGTAACCTTCCACCAGCGTTGTGCGCATGCAATCGGCTTCCGAGAGCAAGCCCACCATTTGGTGCTGCTCATCGACAACCGGAACCGCAGATTGATGGTACTCAAGCAACACGCGAACCGCCGCAGCCAGCGTTTGTCCAGGCTTTACGGTTGCATAGTGCCTGGCCATGAAATCGCGCACGCGCCTGGTTTGCATATCGCCCTCTCCTTTCCTTCTACCTTGTTGAAGTTAACCTTACACGGCGGCCCCTGCGCTCACAAGGCTTATGATCGCACGCTTTAGGCTTTTCGCATTATGTTTTTGGCCTGAAAACCATATCCCATACGCCATGGCCAAGTTTTATACCGCGCCGTTCAAACTTGGTCTCTGGCCTGCCGTAGTCTGCGGCATTGGCGAACGGCTGCGCGGCATTGATATTTTCGAATCCGTCGTGACCAGCAACGACTTCCAATACGTGCTCGGCGTAGGGCTGCCAGTCGGTGGCAATATGCAAAAGGCCATCGGGCTCCAGTTTGCTATGCAATAAATCCAGAAACCCGGCTTGTACCAGCCGGCGTTTGTGATGGCGTTTTTTATGCCAGGGATCCGGGAAAAAAATGTTCACCCTGGCTAAGCTGCGCGCTGCAATATTTTGCTCGAGTACCTCTACCGCATCGTCGCAATAAACGCGCACGTTGCCCAGTTCGTTCTTCTCGACCAGTGCCAGCAGCCTGCCAACCCCGGCGCGATGCACCTCAACGCCAAGAAAATTCTCCGCGGGATTTTGCCCGGCCATCTGTGCCAGCGAATCGCCCATGCCAAAGCCAATTTCCATTGTCACAGGGTTGTCATTGCCAAACGCCACTGAAAAGTCTACCGGCCTATCGCTGCGCGGCAATGCCCAGCGCTGCATATGCTGTTGCAGCGCCCTGGCCTGCGATTCGGTTATGCGCCCGCTGCGCAACACAAAACTGCGCAGGCGGCGCAGCGGCTGCGCATCCGAACCAACCTGCTTCACGCCAGTTGCCAGCCGGCGATGCCAAGCAGCGCCCAGCCCAGCAGCAAGCAAGCACCGCCGATTGGGGTTAGCAGGCCAACAGGTAGCGGGCCCAGCTGGCGAAGCTCGGTTAAGCCGAGCACGTAAAGCGAACCACAAAATAGCAGCGTGCCAGCGGCAAAAAATGCACCGGCGTACACCAGTATGCCGGGCGGCTTCAGTGCTAACGACTGGAGCTGTAACAGCATTAGTCCCACAGCCAGCAGCGCAAGGGCGTGCCAGAATTGGTAGCGAACCCCGGTTTCAATAATGGCCAGAGATGCCTCGGGCAGTTTGCCCTGCAGGCCGTGCGCGGCGAAGGCGCCGATCGCGGTTGCCGAGAAGCCAAACAGCGCTGCGACAGGAATATATAGTACATTCATATTGTTTGATAAATAACCAATTATTGGCGATGGCGCTTCGCTTGAATACCGCTTTGAGGTCGTCGGATTCCTTTACAAACAAAGCTAAAAAATGACCAGTCCAGCACCATCCTGATGCTAGCAGAAGATTATAAGCCGCTGTTTTACAAAGCCAAAATATAAGCGCGTTGCGAATTTACAAAAACTGGCCTCCATCTTGCTCATATAACCGCCAGAGAGTCACATTCGGTGGTTTCTCAGTGTTTGGCAAGGTCGGGTTCCGCGGGGGCGGTACCACGGGTTTCTCTCTTTAAGAGCTACGGCCAGCCAGGCAAATAATAAAACGGGGGCGACCGGTTTAGATGGTTAACTCCGTTAAATCACTTCATGTATTAGGAGTACATAACATGAAAAAACTTACTGCACTTACCGCAGCAGTTGCTATGGCTAGCGCCATGCAAGTCGCTGCAGAAGTACCTAACGGTTACACTGCGCACGCACTGGCACACGTTTACGTAGACGTTCTGCCTAACATCAGCATCGGCGGCGTTTCAGCTGGTGGCAGCGAGCCTTGTTACTCATGTAACAACAATGACTCGTCTACTTCTGGTGGAAGCTATGATGGCGCTACTGATCCCAGCAACGGTTCTGCTGGTGCAGGCGATCCAGGCGACCCTCAGGGTACTTCTTACTCTGACCAAACACCTGGTCAAACTGCTGGCCTGAGCTTTGTTACCAACAAAAGCCTCGGCAGCATCATGACTGGCTACATCGAGGGTTCAGTTTCCTTCCTGGTACACGCCAACGCACAGCAAGTTACTTTCGCTTGTGCGGCCACTGACCTGTTCAAAGGCAACATTCCTACTCGTGGCGGTTTCTCTGCTGAAACTACCCACGACGATGAAATCCCTCTGTACGCCGACTATGGCTGCCGTATCGATGTGCCTAATGGCAACCCGATCAACGGTTACTCAAACGTTGGTGTGTATGGTAGCAACTACGTAGAGCACGGTTCATCTGGTTGGGAATTCCTCCAGACTAACTACATCACGTTTGAAAACAACCATCCTGAGCCCACTCAGTACGTCACTTTGACTACCAAGTGGCTGCAGGACGACCATGAGAAGCGTCAAGGCCAGTACAGCGGCTTTGTTAAGCTGATCGCTATGGTTGATGGTAGCTACTAAGACGCCGCAAGGCTGAATCCGGTTGTTTTTCGCCGGATTCAGGCGCCCTGTGCGCCGTTGGGAAAAGGCCGACATTGTCGGCCTTTTTTTTAAGAATTGGCCCACCTGCCGGGCAAAGGCCGCGAAAGGTCAAATGATGTAATTAAACAGCCCACCAGGGCATAGATCAGTCCGCAAAAACGCCTATATTTTTGCTGTCCGGCTCGTATTTCTGGCCCGGATTGCTAGGTTTAACAAGTAGCTACCAATTTTAGCCATTTCAATTGTCGCCGCAGCAACAGCGGTGGCGCAGGAGTCGATTAGATGATGAGCGATAAAATCAAGCGCCTTTGCATGGGCCTGCTTTGCCTGTTAACCAGCGCCAGTGTGCTGGCTGGTATCTCAGTAGAGCCCGCCGTGGTCGACCTCAATTTCAACGCAGGCCGTGCCACTGGGCAGTTCGTTATTACCAATACGGGCGATAAGGACGAGCGCTACCGGATTGTCGCCAGCTTTTTTACGCTTACCGAATCCGGCGGCGTGCAGCTGGCCGAGGAAACCGAGCATTCCATGGCTTCCTGGATCAAGTTCAACCCCAAGGAATTTCACTTGCCACCCAAGAGCAAACGCCTGGTGCGTTTTGTTGTGTTGCCGAAGAAGAAAGTTGAAGACGGCCAGTACTGGGCGGCGATGGAGCTCGAGTCGCTCGAGGGCAGGGATTACAGCACCAAGGATGAGCAGGGCAGAACTTTCAACCTGAAAGTTATCCCGTCAGTACTGGCGCCCATGTTTGGTCGCGCCGGCAAAATTAGCCCCGATTTCGAAATCAAAACGGAAGCGCTTTTGAAAAACCCGCGCGGACAAAACGTTTTTGAAATCGAAATTGGTAATAAGGGCAACGCGGTGCTGAACTTCCGTGGCTACTACCAAATAGAAGATAGCAATAATGAAGTTGTGCATGAGTCGGCAATGGATGGCGGTTTGCTGCTTCGCGATAAAACTCGCAAGTACGTGACGTTGATAGACCCGGAATTACCTCCGGGCAATTACACGCTCAAAATCCTATACGCCAGCAAGGGCTTGTCCGTTCCGCTGGAGCGTGAGCTGGAAATATCCTTCTAGGTATTTTCATGCCGACATGCTTAGCACAGGCTAGTCGCCGCAGCCTCACCGCGCCGAAGGCTGCACAAAGGCCGGGCCTCGTAGCCTGGTTGCTTGTGCTGTGCCTGTATCCGTTTAGCTTTTTGGTATCGCAGCGCGTTAGCCTACATTGCGCAAGCGCTGTGAGACTAGCCCGTTATTTTCTAGTCGTCGCATGCCTTGCCCCGCTGCTTGCCAACGCACAGGCCGACGAGGTGGTGGAGGGCTCCACCGGTGCACTCGACCAGGTGTTGCTGCAACTTTCGCCGCGCTACTTCAAGCCGATGGATTCCTCGGCGATTGAAATTGTTGGCTTCGGTATTGCCAGGCGCAACTTGTTATCCAGCCAGGTTGGCATACCCGACCTGGAAGTGGTGCTGGTGGGTGACGAGCAGCGCTGGATGCCGCTGGCCCGGCTCATGTATGCGTTCCAGCTTGAGGCCAGTGGCAACAAGCACCAGATCAGTTTCCAGCCGGAGTTCTCCGAGCAGGTTACGCTCAATTTAGGCAATGAAACGATTAATTACGGCGGTAGTGAAGAGCCGTTACAGTTTCTTGCCGGCTTTTCGGATATAACCGGCGGCAGGGAAATCTTCCTGCCGGTAGAAACTATTTCCCGTATCTTCGATATAGAAGTGGTTTGGGAATACGATCTTTACCAATACACCGCGACCACCGATAACCAGTTAAAGATCTGGCGCGCCGAGTTACCCGATTTCATGCAACAGGAGATGGAGTTGGTGGATAACTCCATGCCGATGTTATTTGATGCCGCCGAGCCGGCAAGAAATTCACTCGACTACGTGCAAACGCGTGCCGCTGCCTCCATTAGTAAACGGGAAAACAGCGATGCGCGCGTATCGATTAGCACCTCCGAAGATTTCTGGGGCGGTGCACTTGGCGGTCGCTACGAGCTGCGCTTCCAACAGCCAAACCTGAGCTGGCAAGAAGGCGAGGGTTTTAACTCCGGCGACGAAAACGTCTGGGTGCCGCGCCGCGCGATGTGGACCAAGACCAATGACAAGAGCGAGGTAACACTGGGCGATTCAAGCCTGTCGGTTAACGAACTGGTGCTGCCGTTCGTCAACCTTACCGGTATTCGCGTCGGTGGCCTGATGGGCGCCGATAGTGATGATGTTAGCGAGGCCGGCGGCTATGGCCCGAGCAGCCGGTTTGCAAGGACCGAGCGCTACGATGGCATTGCCGAACTGGGCTCTACGGTTAAGCTTTTTATCAACGACTCTGAAGTAGCCACCGCTGAAGTTTACGAAGAGCCGGATTCTGCAGTGGGCTTTGGCCGCTATGAGTTTGACGAGGTAACCATTCCGCAGGGCAACCTGGTTGCTATCCGCATAGAAATTGAAGAACCCGGTGGCAGGAGAATTGTTCGCGACCTGTCTACCACCAGCACCAACAAGCTGCGCCCTGTCGGCCAGTTTTCTTATATTGGCGGAATCGGTACCGACCGGTCAAAAACCGAGTGGGATAACCAGGGCCTGGTCGGCGCTGGCCGCGTGCTTTACGGCATTAGCGACAGCTTAACGCTTGGCGCTACGCTAGGTTACCAGGATGGCATAGACCAGCAGTCATCGGGTTTACTTGGTACGGTGTCACGCATCAGGCCGGAATCGTCGGAGCACGTAGGCGCCGAGCTGATTGCGAAGCCGTTTAGCAAACTGATTTTATCGGCCGCCTTCGCCACCAGTAGTGGCGATGATGGCAGCGATACGGCAAACAGTGAAACTCGCTACGAGGGCGATTCTTTCACCGCCGACATCGATTACTTTTTCAGGCCGCGCATGTCCTTGCGTGGTCGCGCGTATCGCTACGAGCCAAATTTTTTCAACGGCCGTGACATCGGCCTTGAAGATCGCGAGGGCTATTACGTTGCGGCGCAGGCGCGGATGAGTAAATTTGCCGTATCAACGCATTACGGCAGCATCGAAAACAATCTCGACGATCAACTATCGCAAACCAGCACCGCCGATTACTACGGCCTGAACTTGTCTACCAGCTCTTTGCTCAGGAACACTTATTTGTGGGCAGAAGTAGATACCGTAGAACCCGACGAATTTGACCGCAAGACCTACATCGCGGGCGGCTTTCGCAGTTCGCTGCGCGGCTTCAATATCAGTTCAACCATTTCCGAGGGCGACCTGTTTGAATTGGCCATTCCGGCGCGCGAGTTGTTCCAGAATATTGCCCTGCCCTATTTAAGAATTACCGGCTCTCCAAGCTCCTCGTTTTCGATATCCAAAGGTTTTGGCCAGCACAGTTTTGTACTGGAGCTGGACGGCCCCGAAACCAGTATCGACGAGCGAGGCACGTTAACCCACTACTGGGATGGCTACCGACGCCGCGGTGGTTTCCTGGGTGCCGGCGCGATCCGGCTGGTAACCGAGCTGGGTTACAACCAGGCCTCAAAAAGCGAATTCGCCACCAATCGCTTGAATCTCTACCTCGACAAGCGACGCAGCAATCGACTCGGCATGGTTAGCAGTTACGACTCGATTGCGGGCTGGAGCTGGTCGCTAGACATGAGCTTTACGAATATATTTGCGCTGCGCGCGGGCAGGATTATTAACGTGAGTTCGGGCTACGCCTCGCCAGGCCTTGGCGGCACTAGCGGCGTGGTGTTCCTGGATAAAAACGCCAATGGCAAGCAGGACTGGGGCGAGCAGGGCATTCCCGGCATAGAAATTAAATCCAGCGAAGTGTATGCCGAGAATATCTCCGACCGCTGGGGTGAATTTTTTATAAGCAGGCGATCTGACCAGCACGAAACGGAAGTGTATGTTGATGTGACGTCGGTGCCCGCAACACTTGTACCGGTGCATGCCAGGCAGAAAGTCAAGCTGGAGAGAGGCCTGACCAGCCGCGTCGAGTTCGCGTTGGCACCCATGGTCTCGCTAACCGGTTACCTGCAGGAGCCGTTGCCGGCGGGCGCCGATGCCAGCCAGCCGCCGCCGATTCGAGGCGCGCGTATCGAACTCAGCAAGCCCGATGGCACAGTGGTTGGCGAATCGATTACCGCCTCCGACGGCAGCTACTACTTCAACGCCATCCCCGGCGAGTACCAGCTGTGGGTAGACCCGAGGTCGGTTGACCCGGAATTCGTGTTCAACGAGCCCGCATTTAGCGCGTCGATTGTGGGCCAGGAAGAGTACCAGGAAGTAGAGTTCGTACCGATTGTTGCTGAAAAACTGGTTGCGGCGCCGCAGGCGACGGTGCTGCGCAAACCAGTCAGTACGCCAGACACCGCGCCAACAATCACTTCACCAGACAGCGTCCCTGCGACCAGCGCAGCCGATGCGGCGGCTCAGCCCGCGCCAGCGACTGCAGCGGATGCGCCGATAGCCGGTTCACAAACAACTGCGCCTGCAGGGCTCGCCCCTGAAGCGACCCCGCCCGCCGCCGATGCGCTGCCCGAAGGGCTGGATCTATCCAGGCCGCGTATTGCGCCGCCCCCGGAATTGCGCGGCGAAGCGCAAGACAACTTCGTGGGCATCACTCACCTTGTATCAGGCAGCTTGTTGGGCGAGCTGGAAAACCGCTCCGGCTTTACGCCAATTGAAGGCGTTACTTTGTTATTGCTCGACCCCGCGGGGGAGCAGATTGGCGAGGTAACAACCGGGCAATCGGGCACTTTCTCGTTTGACCTGGAAGCGGGCAACTATCGCATTGCGATCGATCCGTTAAGCATACCGTTGAAGTATGTGTATGAAGTGCCGGCAATGTCGATCAAGGTGCCTCGTAAAGAGCGCAAACAAAAAATAACCTTAAAACCTATCAGGGCCTTTTACCTAGAGTTAGATAACTAGGCCAGGTTCTTTGCGATGCTGTATTTCAGGGCTTGGATAAAAGCGTTAAGCGCAATCGCACTGTTCGCAGTTGCGATACTGCTGGCGGCCAGGGCTCTCGCAGAGCGAGAGACCGAGGGCCTCGCGCACGTATTTGTAAACGTCAGGCCCAATGTTTCGGTGGTAGCGGTGCCACCGCAGCCGGAAGAAATTCCCGGCATAACTGCTGGCCAGCCCTTCACCTTGGTATCGAAATTTATTATCGCTGCAAATAGTGACCGGCTACTGCTGGGCTGCATGGCCAGCGACCTCTACCTGGCAGCGGTGGCGAGCAGTGAAGACCGTATTTTTGTCGACGTTGCGCGTGGTTGCGACTTTGAATTACCGCTGGCCAATACGCTGGGAGGTGCGCCTGCACGAGGCAACTTCGATAGCGAAAATCCCGAAGAGCTCCTGGGTTTTAAAGCCTGGCGAACCAACACCATTGCCTTCCAAAGCGCGCAGTCCGGTTTTAGCATGCCGGCGCATTTGCGGGTTCACTACCAGCCAACACCGCCAACCCTGCCCCAGGGCCAGTACGGTGGCGTCATCAAGCTGATAGCGCTGCTGGTGGAATAGCGCGTTGCCGGGCTTGTAGCCTCTATGGGCAACGCGCCCTACCCGCTGCGCTGTCGAAAAATAATACATAGCTGCCTACTCGACGCTTGTAAGCCCTGCTAAGTACCTGTTTTATAAGGCGCCTCAATTAGGGCACAGTTTTTGCTCTTGTTATCACCAAAGACGGTGCGAGGCCAGCATTTGACCTGGTGCCGATAACAGGGGTTCTTCGCAGTTGCAGTATCAAGGGGGGCAAGCTGTAATGTCCGTAGAGAGACGATCCATAAACGCCAGCACACTGTTCGGGGCTGTATGCGGCTCTGTATTCGGAACCGTATGTGGCACTGTATTTGGCACCACAGCCGGCGCACTGTTACTAGTCGCCAGCAGCACTGCGCTCGCGCAAAATGCGGGCGCCAATGATGGCCGACGCCCGGTCGAAGTGTTTCCGTTGAAGGCAGCATCGGTAAGTAGCAGGCGGCAGGTCGATCAACACCGGTTGACGCAGGCCTTCTGGGTAGATGCCAGCGTGTCGGAGCTGAACCTGTCTTGCGAGGTTTCGGATATGGAGATCGAGCGTGACCAGGATTCAAAGCTTGAAACGACGGAACTGCTCGGTGCCGATGAGGCCGCTGGCTGCCGGATCGAAGTGCCGGGGGCGGTTACAACGCTGGGCGCGAACCATTTACGCGTGGCCACATTCAAGCAGCGCAATGGCAGTGGTGAAGCGGGTACGCTATCTACGGATTACGTTACATTCCGCACCGCCGATGGTACCGAATTCAAGCGAGAGGTGCTGTTGTCGCTGGTTTGGCACCATACAAAAAGACTGCAGCGCTCAGGTCGCTACAAAGGCGCGGTGAAATTGGTTGCAACGGTGCCGCAAGAATTCGAAGCGCCGAAATAGAAATTAGCTAACTACGGTTGCTCAGGGTTTTGCCAGGCAGTTAGGCCGCCTCGCCCATCGCTAACTGCAATTTTTTCAACGCGCTTTTTTCCAATTGGCGTATGCGCTCTGCAGAGACGCCGTGTTTTTCAGCTAACTCATGCAGCGTCGATTTGTTTTCTTCGTTGAGCCAGCGCGCCTGCAAAATATCCCGGCTGCGCTCATCCAGCTGCGCCATCGCGCTGCGCAATGCGTTGAGCTGCAATGCGCTCCACTCGGCTTCTTCGTTGGCCACTTCCGGGCTGGCAGTTTGGTCCTCTATATAAAACGCTGGCGCCTGCGAGGCTTTCTCTTCATCGGCGCCAACCGGCGCGTCGAAGCCCATGTCGTGTGAGGCAAGCCGGCCTTCCATCTGCCTTACGTCTTTTACCGCCACGCCAAGGTCGTTGGCGATTGCATCGGCTTCATCATTGCTCAGCCAGGCCAATGATTTTTTCTTGCCGCGCAGGTTAAAGAAAAGCTTGCGCTGCGCTTTAGTGGTGGCGATTTTAACGATGCGCCAGTTGCGCAGGATAAAATCGTGAATCTCCGACTTGATCCAATGAACCGCGAAAGACACCAGGCGCACACCCTTGGCGGGGTCAAAACGTTTAACCGCCTTCATCAGGCCAACGTTGCCCTCCTGGATCAGGTCGCCGAGGTTCAGGCCATAACCCTGGTAGGAACGCGCAATATGCACCACGAAACGCAAGTGTGCCAATACTAACTCGCGCGCAGCGTCGAGATCGCCCTGGTCGTGCAGGCGCACCGCTAGCTCCCGTTCGTGCTCGGGGCTGATCACGTCGAAGCTGCTCACCGTCGCCATATAGGCGTTGATGTTGCTACCAGGGGTTAGCGTTGGAATAGCTTGTAGTTGAGTATTCATGGCGTTTAGTTTTTCGTAGTTAATTCGTCGTTCAAAATTGATATCTTGCCAAGCGTCGAAGTCAATTTTAGCACTCGCGTACTTAGAGTGCTAATTGCGTTGAAGTTCCGCAGCGGGAATTGCGTAAAATTGGCGAAAGCCAGCGCCAGAATGCCTGATTTGACGCCATCTGTCGCCAAAATAAGCAAATAACGGCAAAAATCGGTCAAATAGGCGAAATTGGCTATGAAGCTGTTAGCCGGGATTCATTCGATGTAGCTGCTGTGCGCACGCGATGATGGCGCCCAGCCAGCCCAGTGCGGCACTGCCCAGCAGCACCCAGAGCGCCGCGGGCAGAGATAGCCCGTGCAAGCCCAAGCTTGTGCCAAAAGCCTCTTCAATAGGGCTTATGTAGTGTGTAAGTGCTAACAAACATAAGCCGGTTAGCAACAGTCCAAGTAGCGCGCCGCCGGCGCCCAGCCACAGGCCAAGGTACAGGAACGGTCTTCGTGCATAAGCGTGGGTTGCACCCACCAATTTGGCTACCACTATTTCTTCGCGACGGCTCTCGATGCCCACGCGCACGCTGTTGCCGATAACCAGCACCACGCCGCTACCTAGCAGTAATAGCGCCGCTATGTGCAGGTTGGCGGCCAGGTTGACCAGCGCCTCTGCCTTGCGAAACCATTCGAGGTCAAAACTAACCGCCTCGACCTCGGGACGCGAACGCAATGCGCTGGCCAGCTCATCGGCGGTTTCTGCCATACCGGCTTGTTGCTGCAAAATAATATGTACGGTGGCGGGAAGCGGATTGTCTGGCAAGCTGCCGGCCAACGCCGCGGCCTCCTCGCCAACCAGCGAGGCGAATTCCTTTAGCCCCTGTTCAGCACTAATAAATTTCTGCTGCAGCACCAATTCCTGTCCGTCTAGCCAACCCATTAGTTCGCTGGGCGCGTCATCCAAGCCCGGGCGGAGATAGGCATTGATTTCCAGCCCGGCACTGTTGTGGCCGCTAATTTGTTGAAGATTGCTCACCCCTACCTGGAGTAAGGTCGGCACCGCAATAGCAATGCCAAGCATCGCCAGCGTTGCGGCGGTGGCAAGTGGCGTGGCCAGTAATCTTTGCAGCGCCTGCCTGGCAAATTGCCGGTGCGAGGCGCGCCATACAGCCAGTTGCTGGCGCCTGCTGTGGGTTGGCGAGGTAGCGCCCTGCCTTGTAGAGAGCTCGGCCACTCAGGTAATGCCCCCGCTGCCGGACTGTCTGTCAGCAGCGCTAGCTGGTGCGTGCCGGGCTGGCTGCTCAATTGGATTGCCCGCACTGTCCTGAGGTTGGTTTGACGCGGCGGGCGCGTCAGCTGAGCCGGCACCTGCAATCAGCTCGCCTTGTCGCAGGATTAAGGAGCGGTGCGGCATTTTGGCTATGAGCGCCAGGTCGTGCGTGGCTACCAGCAGCGTCACGCCAACGTTGTTGAATTCCTGCAGCAACTGCAAAATTTCTGTACTGAGTTGCGGGTCGAGGTTACCGGTGGGCTCGTCGGCCAACAATACCGGCGGCTTGTTTACCACCGCGCGCGCAATGCCTACGCGCTGTTGTTCGCCACCCGATAGGGTCGAGGGAATTTGGCGCTCTTTGCTAAGCAGGCCAACTTTGTCGAGTGCTGCGCGCACGCGCCTGGCAATATCGCGGTGTGAGAAGCCCGCAATTTGCAGTGGTAGCGCAACGTTATCGAAGACATTGCGATCGTTTAGCAAATGATGGCTCTGGTATACAAAACCGATATTGCGCCGCAAGTGTGCAATGCCGCGACCGCGCAAAGTCGACAAACGCTGGTCGTTAACCGTTACCTCGCCACTATCCGGCCGCTCAATTAGCATGCTGAGTTTCAGCAGCGTGCTTTTGCCTGCACCGGAGTGCCCGGTAAGGAAGGCCATTTCACCTCGCTCTAGCAAAAAGCTTACATTGTGCAGCGCGCTTCGCCCCGCATAAGCTTTGTTTACTGCGGCAAAACGAATCATCAGGGATTGGCGCTGTCGAACAGCGCTTCAACAAATTCGTTGGCATCGAACGGGCGCAAGTCTTCTATTTTTTCGCCAACGCCAATAAAGCGAATCGGTAGACCTAGCTGGTCGCTGATAGCAAACACCACACCGCCCTTGGCGGTACCATCGAGTTTGGTTACCGCGATGCCGGTAACGCCTACCGCCTGTTGAAAGGTTTTTGCTTGCGCTATAGCGTTTTGCCCGGTAGTCGCGTCCAGCACCAACAACACTTCATGCGGTGCGCTGGCGTCAATTTTTTTCATCACGCGCACAACCTTTTTAAGTTCTTCCATCAAGTGTTCTTTGTTATGCAGCCGCCCGGCGGTGTCGGCGAGCAATACGTCGATGTTGCGCGCCTTGCCCGCTTGCAGCCCATCAAAAATAACCGAAGCGCTGTCGGCGCCGGTGTGCTGGGCAATAACTTCAACCTTGTTGCGCTCTCCCCAGACCTGTAATTGTTCAACCGCGGCGGCGCGGAATGTGTCGCCAGCCGCCAGCGCCACAGAAAAACCATTGCCCTGCAGTTGCTTGGCAAGCTTGCCTATGGTGGTTGTTTTGCCGGCACCATTCACGCCAACAACTAGCACCACGAAGGGCGCACGATTGGCGTCTATCGTGAGCTCGCGATCTTGCGCACCTAGCACTTTTTTTAATTCGATTTTTAATTGTTTGTATAGCGCAGCAGGGTCGATTAGTGCATCGCGTTCAATCGCATTGGCCAATGCGGTAATAATTTTCTGTGTTGTGTCGACGCCGACATCCGCAATCAAAAGCTGGGTTTCAATATCTTCCAGCAGCTCGTCATCTATTTCTTTTTTGCCGAGCAGGATCTGGCCCAGGCCATCGCCGAGTGCACTGCCGGTTTTGCCAAGCTTGCTGGCGAGCTTGCGAAAGAAGCCTGCCTCGCTGACCGGTTCGGATGGGCTAGCCTGCGCATCGCTGTTGGCAGGTGCGGTGCCTTGGCTCTGCGTTGCTGCTTCCGTTTTGGCTACAATGACCGCCGCATTGCCAGCTTCACCCGATTCCGTAACGGGCTCGTTATTGGGGCTCTCGCTGCTGGCTTTGCGACGTTTAATAAATTTGAGCATGGTATTACCGGTATTGATGATGGCGGCCCTGAGCGGCGGCAGCCCCGGAAATTATACGCGCCATCTCGCCTGTCATCTGCTGGAAGTATGCGCCAATGGTTAACAAAAAAAGTTATTCGCGAGCTGGCCAAAAAAATAGCCTGCGCATTATTGCAGGCACGTTGCGCGGCTCGCGACTTGCCTTCGCCAGCGCCGAGGGTTTACGACCAACTGGCGATAGAGCGCGCGAAACGCTGTTCAACTGGCTGGCAGCGGAATTGCCCGGCGCACGCTGTGTAGATCTATTTGCCGGCTCCGGGGCCTTGTCGATCGAAGCGCTGTCGCGCGGTGCGGCCAGCGCCACGGCTGTAGAGTTAAATGGCGAGGCCACGGCATTGCTGCGGCAGGAGGCGCGGCGACTCAATGCGGCCGGTATTAGCGTCGATCGCGCCGATGTTATGGCCTGGCTGCAAAGCCGTCCGGCGGCTGCGCGCGCGCAATTCGACATCGCCTTTATTGACCCACCGTTTGGCGAGCAACTGCATGAGGAGGTATGCACAGCGCTTGAAGCGAGCGCGCTGTTGGTTGACGGCGCCGCCATCTATATTGAGTCGCGCTGGCTTGACCCGCAGCTGGCGCTGCCGCAAAGCTGGTCGTTGCACCGTGAGCGAAAGCTCGGCGAGGTGCGCTGTGCGCTGTACTATCGCGATTCAAACAACTCCGCAAAACAATTCTAATACACAAGGTGAATAGGCCTGTCGGCTATAATACCCGCCGCTAAAGCTGCCTTGAGGCGCCTGCCAAATCGGTTTACCATCGCTGCCCCACGGCTGCTTTTTGACATAGAAGCTTATTAGAGGCGGGCGTGCAAAATACACACAACCGAGTAGTCAAGCATTATGGCTTCAGTCGTATACCCGGGCACTTTTGACCCCTTGACCAACGGCCACGTCGATCTTATCGAACGCGCTTGCAAGCTATTCTCCAAGGTTACCGTGGCTATTGCCGCATCCAGCAAAAAAAACCCGATGTTTACGCTCGGTGAGCGCGTGGTTATGGCGCAGGCCTCGCTGGAGCACTTGAGTAACGTACAGGTTATTGGTTTTAACAAGCTGCTCACGTTTTTGCTTGAGGATCTTGATGAGACAACCGTGCTCAGGGGGCTACGCGCGGTGTCCGATTTTGAATACGAATTTCAGCTGGCGAATATGAATCGCGCAATGAAGGCCGATTTCGAGACGGTGTTCCTTACCCCGGCCGACGACTTAACCTACATTTCCTCTACCCTGGTTCGCGAAATCGCCACACTCGATGGCGATGTATCCAAGTTCGTACCGAAACCAGTGCTCGAATACATCCACAAGAAACTTAGTTGATATGCAGCGAGTATTGCTGGTAACACGCTTGTTATTGGGCGTATTGCCGTTGCTTGTTGCTGCCTGCGCGTTACAAGACAAGCCGGCCGGCGCAGCAGCGCAGCACGGTTCACTAGGCTCTCACGAGCAAGCACGGCTGGCGCCGGAGCCGGAAACCGGTTCGTCGCATGGCTTGCCCGGCGAAAAGGTCGCCATTGGCCAGACGGCGATGGCGGTTACTGCCAACCCTTATGCGACGCGCGCCGCGCGAGCAGTACTGCGCGGCGGCGGCAGCGCTATCGACGCGGCCATTGCAGCACAAATGGTGCTGGGGCTGGTCGAGCCGCAATCGTCGGGTATTGGTGGCGGCGGATTTTTAATGTACTGGGATGCCGCGCAGCAAAAACTCTATAGCTACGATGGCCGCGAGACTGCGCCGCTGGCGGCCACGGAATCACTTTTTGTCGATCCCGAAGGCGGCGGCCGAATGGATTTCGGCAAGGCGCTGATTGGCGGTCGCAGCGTGGGCGTGCCAGGTTTGCTGCGCATGCTCAATATGGCGCACAACGCACACGGAGCGCAGCGCTGGCAGGACCTGTTTGCGCCGGCTATCAAGCTGGCCGACGAGGGTTTTAAAGTTTCACCACGACTTGCGTTATTGGTGGCCAAGGTGCCGGCCCTGAAAGCGCGCGCGCCAATGCGCGATTACCTGCATCCCGGTGGGCGGGCACTTGCGGCTGGCGATACCTTGCTAAACCCGGACTACGCGCAAACGCTGAAGACCATAGCATCGGAAGGTGCCGATGCCATGTACGCGGGCCCTATCGCCGATAACTTTGTTGCCACGGTTAACCGCGACCCGAACCCCGGTGCGCTCAGCGTGTACGACATGCTGGTTTACCGCGCAGTGCAGCGCGAGCCGTTGTGCCGCAAAGTTTTTGATTATCGCGTCTGCGGCATGGGCTTGCCGTCGTCTGGCGCCAGCACAGTTTTATCCATACTGGGTATGCTCGAGTCACTGCAACTGCAAGCATCGCATGAGCCCTCGCAACTGGCAGTAGCAGACGACCCCAGCATTGCACACCGCTTTATCGAAGCCTCCAGGCTGGCATTCGCCGATCGCAATTATTATTTGGGCGACAGCGATTTCGTCGACGTGCCGCTGGCCGGCTTGCTCGATGCCGGCTACCTGCAACGCCGCGCCCAGCTTGTTGAGCCTGCGCGCAGGCTGCCAGCGGTTAGCCACGGCAAGCCGGTGGGCGGCGCAGCTCGCGCCATGGCAGAACCGTTAGAGCTCGCATCAACAACGCACCTGGTCATTGTTGATGCAGCGGGCAACATTGCCAGCATGACAACCAGTATCGAATCGGCTTTTGGGTCCAGGTTAATGGCCGACGGTTACATTTTAAATAACCAGCTCACCGATTTTTCATTTTTAGCGAATGATGCGCAAGGCGACTTGCTGGCGAATCGTGTACAGGGCGGCAAGCGACCACTGAGCTCGATGTCACCGCTTATCGTTTTCAATTCAAGCGCAGAGCCGGTGCTTGCATTGGGTTCACCTGGCGGTAAAAGTATTATTGGTTTTGTCGCCAGGGTGCTTTACGAAACACTTTCGGAATCGCGCGAGCTGGCGCAAGCAATTGCGGCGCCGCACATAATCGACAACGGCAAGGCACTGTACGTTGAGCCGGGAATTGACCAGCAAGTGTTGCAGGCCTTGCGCGAGCTTGGCCACAGCCCTAACGCGCGGCCGCAAACCAGCGGTATCAGTGCAGTGCAGCGCAGTGCCAGTGGTTGGCTGGGCGTTGCCGACCCACGTCGCGAAGGCACTGCCGCCGGGTATTGAGCTGCAGCGTCGTGCTAGCCCTCAACCTTCGCATATAAAATCAGCGCTGGCAGTTAGCGCAGTAAAAGCTGCTGCGCTGGCCTACAGTAATTTGTTTGATGGGGTTGCCACAAGTAGGACATGGTTCGGCTTCGCGACCATACACGCGCAGCGTTTGCTGGAAGTAGCCGGGCTTGCCATCGCCGCCAACAAAGTCTCGCAATGTACTGCCGCCCATTTTT
Source organism: Pseudomonadales bacterium (assembly GCA_013043705.1). Lineage (GTDB taxonomy): Bacteria > Pseudomonadota > Gammaproteobacteria > Pseudomonadales > UBA7434 > UBA7434. The sequence continues at coordinate 5,320 of JABDNS010000047.1, read as the reverse complement.
ATCGATGCGTCTAATACTTTGCGAATATTATCCAGCAGCACGACATATTCACCGCGCGAAACACGGCCCGCCGCGCGGCGCGGCCGGATACCACTCAGGTAAAGCGCTTCGTTTGCATAGATGTTGCCCACGCCAACCACGACGTGGTTGTCCATAATAAAATTTTTCACTGCAACTTTGCGTTTTCGCGACATCGCGAATAAATGCTCGGCAGTTATTTCATTGTCCAGTGGCTCAGGCCCCAGCGAGCGCAGCAGTGTGTGCTCATACGGCGCGCTGCCAAGCCAAAGCGCCGAGCCAAATCGCCTGGGGTCGTTAAAACGCAGCTGTTTGTTACCCGATAGTGAAAACACCAGGTGATCGTGTTTGCGCAATGCCTCTTCAGGTGCACAGATACGCAAGCTGCCCGACATACCAAGGTGCAGCATAAAAAAGCCATTCTGCGTTTCAAATAGCAGGTACTTGGCGCGGCGCTCTAGTTGCAGCACTTTGGCACCGGCCAGCTGTTTTGAAAAATTGCGCGGAACGGGCCAGCGCAGGCGGCGCTCGCGGACTTCCACCCCGCGGATCACTTTGCCAACCACGTACGGTGCAATGCCGCGTTTGGTAGTTTCTACTTCAGGGAGCTCGGGCATCGCGCGTTAGCATGCTCTGTACAACGAAAAGGTGTTTAGTAAGTTGAGTTAATTGCAGAAACAAAAAACCCGCCATGCAAGCGGGTTTTCCGGGCCGGCAGATCGCTTACTTGATCTTGGCTTCTTTGTAGATCACGTGCTTGCGCACAACCGGGTCGTATTTTTTGATTTCCATTTTTTCCGGCATGGTGCGTTTGTTTTTATCGGTGGTATAAAAATGGCCGGTGCCGGCGGAAGAGTTGAGTCGAATTTTTTCTCGCATGGTGTGTTGCTCCTGTTGGCGGCGTCTATACGGCTTCGCCGCGGGCGCGCAATTCGGCGATAACAGTTTCAATGCCTTTCTTGTCGATTACACGCATACCTTTTGAGGATACGCGCAGTGTTACAAAGCGCTTCTCGCTTTCGAGCCAAAAGCGATGACGATGTAAATTAGGCAGAAAGCGACGCTTGGTGCGGTTCTTGGCGTGCGACACATTGTTGCCGGTGATTGGCCGCTTGCCGGTGACCTGGCATATTTTAGACATCGTTTGTTCCCGTCTCGTTCTAATCGTTACCGGCAGCGCGAAAATGGCCGCTAGACGGTAAAAAAAGGACGCGCTTTATACCAAATGGCCGCGCGCCTGACAAGTTGGCGCTTAAATAAGCCCGAGCTCGGCCATCGACACGGCCCGGTGGCCGCCAATAATGATGTGGTCGAGCACGCGGATATCTACCGTGGCAAGCGCTTGCTGCAGGCGGCGGGTGATCGCTTTATCGGCCTCGCTGGGGGTCAGCGAGCCCGAGGGGTGATTATGTGCAAAAATTAGCGCCGCCGCATTGTGCGCCAGGCTGGCTTTCAGAACTTCGCGGGGGTAGATGCTGGCGCTGTCGATGGTGCCCATGGCCAGCGCCTCGCTGGCAATCACCTGGTGCTGGCTGTCGAGAAACAATGCCCAGAATACCTCGCGCTGTTCATGCGCCAGGACGCTTTTCAGGTAGCTGCGGGTTGCGTCCGGGCTGGTCAACGGTGAGCTGCGTTGAATCGGCTCCAACAGGCTGCGCTGGCTAATTTCATTCATTGCAGCAAGCATCGCGCTCTTGGCCTGGCCCAAGCCGTGCTGGGCAACTAGTGCACTATGCGGCGCGCTAAGCAGAGCAGTGAAACCACCAAACCGTTCAAGCAATGCACTAGCAATATCGACGGCGGAGCTGCGTCGACTACCTGTGCGCAGGAAAATAGCCAGTAATTCGGCATCGGATAGGCTTTGCACGCCGCGGCTGAGCAGTTTTTCGCGTGGACGTTCGGTTGTGGGTGGTGCGCCAATAGACATAAAATCCTCCTTGATCCTGGTCTTCAGCAAGGCGCCTCAATGCGCCGAATTTCCATTGTACGCGCGCACTGCCGGCCATTACAGTTTTATCGCGCGCGTCGCTGTCTACCTGCGCAATTCCGCGCGCTGTCCGGAAACAATCGCATGACCGATTCACCTTCACCAAGCCCGCTGCAGAGTTTGCGCAACAAGCACATCTTGCTTGGCATCACCGGCGGCATTGCCGCCTACAAGTCACCAGACCTGGTGCGCCGCATGCGCGACCTCGGTGCCGATGTGCGGGTGGTGATGTCTCGCGGTGCTTGCGAGTTCATTACCCCGCTAACTTTGCAAGCGGTGTCAGGCAATCGCGTGCATAGCGAGTTGCTCGACGCCGACGCAGAAGCGGCGATGGGGCATATCGAATTGGCGCGTTGGGCCGATGCGGTGGTGGTTGCGCCTGCAACTGCCGACTTCCTGGCCAGGGCCGCGGCCGGACGTGCAGATGATTTGCTCGGCACATTGCTGGCCGCCAGCGATGCGCCGCTGTTATTGGCGCCGGCCATGAACCAGGCGATGTGGCGCGATGCGGCTACCCAGGCCAACGTTGGCCAGCTGGTTGCGCGCGGTGTGCAATTGGCTGGCCCCGATAGCGGCGACCAGGCCTGTGGCGACACCGGCGCTGGGCGCATGCGCGAACCGCATGCTATTGCGCAGGCAGTCGCGGAACTGTTCGCCAATAAAATGTTGTCGGGTCGACACGTTTTGATTACTGCCGGTCCCACACGCGAAGCAATCGACCCGGTGCGCTACCTGAGCAATCACTCTTCCGGGAAAATGGGCTTTGCACTTGCCGATGCGGCATTGGAGGCCGGCGCCAGCGTGACGCTGGTTTGCGGTCCGGTCGCACTGGCGTCAAACCCGCGCGTGCAACGCGTGGACGTTGAGTCCGCCGAACAAATGCTTGAAGCGGTATTGGCCGATATTGATTCGGCTGATTTGTTTATTGGCGCGGCCGCTGTCGCGGATTTCAGGGTTGCCAAAAATTCGGCCCAGAAAATAAAAAAACAGCACGGGCAAACAGGCATGACGCTCGAGTTGGTGCAGAACCCGGACATCATCGCGACTGTGGCAAAGCGAGCTGCAAAACCTATGGTTGTGGGTTTCGCGGCTGAAACGGAGCAACTGCTCAAACACGCGCGAGCCAAGCTTGAGCGCAAAGGGCTGGATATGATTGTGGCCAACGATGTTTCGCGCGCCGACATCGGTTTTGGCGCAGACGCCAACGAAGCGGTGCTGCTCAGTCGTGATCAGGAAATTGAGCTGGGCAAGTGCAGCAAAGGCCAGCTTGCACGACATTTGATCAAATTGTTTGCACAACAACTTAAACCGGCAGGTTAAGCAGGCTAGCCGCGCCGATTTGTTGCAAGGTCGGTATTATTAGCGCTGCTGCTAACCCTGTTAACACTACTATACTTCTCTATTCGGCCAATGCGCTGACAGTATGCGCTGCGCGCTACTTCGGCTTACAAATTCGGCTTACAAAATAGCGTGCCCGCTGCCGTGCAGCTTTACTGCGGCTCATCGCGCCTTGGTCAAAGGGGAGACTAAGTGTCGTCTAAATCACCAGGCATTTCGAAGTATTGGCAGAGCCTGTTACTGGTTCTTGGGCCTGCGTTGCTCGGCATTGCGCTGGTCTATTTTATAGCCCGGCCGCAGGCTGAGCAAAGCGCCGCGGAGCAAAATGTGCGCAGCGTTGCCGAGGTCAAGGCCGGCGCGCTCGATAATGCACTGCAGGTGCTGAGTGGACAACTTGAAGGCCTGAGCAGGCTTTCGCAATTGCGTAGCGCGATTGCCGCGGGCGAGCAGGGCACGCTGGATATTATGGCCTCTGAGTGGTCATTGATGTTCAGCAATATCAACCAGCTGGCCATTTTGCCAATGGGAGAGCTAGGTACCGCAGACCTGGGTGTTAACCGCCGCAAGCTACGTAACAATATTGAAAAGGATATCGTCGAGCGCGCCCGCGGCGACGAGCGTGTGGTGATCGATGTTTACCAGCTCGATGGCCGCTATGTGGTGAGTCTGGCGCGCGCGGTGAAATCGGGAACTCGCAGCGTCGGCGCCATTCTGTTAACTTTGAAAGCCGACTGGCTGCTAGCGCAGCTTGAATCTTTTGAGTCGGACAGCGGTGCTACAACGCAGTCGGCTACGCAATTATTTTATAGCGTTGCGGGTTCGCAACCGACGCTTGTAGTTACCCAAGGTAATACTTCGGCGGCAACGCAACCGCTTGCCAGTGCGCGCGTACCGCTTCGCTTCAACGCTAATCTCTCGCTGGCCTATAGCGTAATGCAGGCGCCCGCAGTGCTTGCATCTGCTATGCCCGCGTTGATCGTAACGTTTAGCATTTGCGCCGTGCTCGGCATCATTGCATTGCTGCGCCAGATTGGGGTTACCCACAATCTAGTCGGTCGAGATGCAAATTCCCTGACGGACTTCATCGGCAGCGCTTTTGACAAAGAGTCCGCCGCTGCGCCGGATTTTGGTTTCGCGGGATTTGCCTCCGCTGCTTCGGGTTTTAGCGGCGCATTGGCGCGCTATCGGAAGAAGCGCAGTAAGGCCAGCGTCAAACCCGCAGAACCGATGCAGGTGGTAACGGATAGCGAGGAGGGCACTAGCTGGGAAAACCCCATGTTCGCCAACAAGATTGAAGTTGAAGAGCCCGAGGAAGCGCTGGAAACCGAAGCGCAAGCCGGTGGCGCGCTCGAGATACCGGCGCACATTTTTCGTGCCTACGATATTCGCGGAATAGCCGACACTGAACTGGATGATGCAACGGTAGCCGCCATTGGCAAGGCGCTGGGTAGTGCTGCGCTGGATGCAGGCAACGACCGGCTGGTGCTTGCGCGGGACGGGCGTTTGTCATCCGAGCGCATCCACGAGATGCTGCAGAACAGTGTGCTGAGCACCGGTTGCGATGTTATCGATATTGGCCTGGTGCCGACCCCGCTGATGTATTTCGCAACCGAGCATTTGCATACAGGCGCGGGCATCATGGTTACCGGCAGCCACAATGGGCCTGAATACAACGGTATGAAAGTAGTGTTGGATTCCAAATCGCTGGTAGACGAGCAGGTCCAGGATATCTATCGACGCGCCGCTGCGGGTTCGTTTTTGCAGGGCGCTGGCGACCTGACGCGGCAGGATATCGTCGACAGCTATATCGACCAAATTGCCGACGATGTGGTTTTTGCCTCCCAGCTGAAGGTAGTACTCGACTGCGGTAATGGCGCCGCCAGTGAAATCGCCCCCATGCTGTTTGCATCGTTGGGCTGCGAAGTGGTGCCGCTGTTCGCTGAAGTGGACGGTAATTTCCCCAACCATTTACCCGAC
>JABDNS010000046.1 GCA_013043705.1 Pseudomonadales bacterium | reverse complement strand
CGAGCTTGGCCCGTCCCAATTGCTCCGCAATTGGTCGAACCTTTAACGGTTCTCATCCTGCCGAAGCCATAAACGAAAACCCCACCTGACGGCGGGATTTTTGTTTATTGGCGCGCCCGGCAGGATTCGAACCTGCGACCCACGGCTTAGAAGGCCGTTGCTCTATCCAGCTGAGCTACGGGCGCTAGGAATTTGCTAAAGGGGGAAATGGGGTGGACGATGGGGATTGAACCCACGACCACCGGAATCACAATCCGGCGCTCTACCAACTGAGCTACGCCCACCATTAACTCGAACGATTTCAAAAGTTTTGTGTTGGCCTTTGTGTTTCGCTTACGCGCTTCGATATTTTAGCTTGCCTGCTGCGCGCTATGGATAAAAGGCGAAAAACTCTTGAAGAAAAATGGTCGGGGATGAGGGATTTGAACCCCCGACATCCTGCTCCCAAAGCAGGCGCGCTACCAGACTGCGCTAATCCCCGATGCTACCTGAACCTGTAAAGATCCGAGCCCCCCGCCGTCAAAGCTTAGCAGAGCTCCGTATTTGACAAGGGCGCGGAATTCTACTGGTCGACAGCGAGGGCGTCAATGCACCAGCGATGGGCGAATTACCTGATATTGAGCTGCTGTTGCGGCTAGCCAACCTTGGCCTGTGGCGTTTTACTGGCGGTTTCTGCCTGCTGGGCTATTTGGCTGATTTCCAGGTTACTGGCCCAAACGCTTGGATCGTTGATGCCCCCACAGTAAATGGCCATGGTCTCGATATCACCAGCAGGTATTTCCACTTCACCCGAGAGCAGCAGTTCGCTAGCGCCGCGGGCGTTCATCTCGTCTACCAGCAACATATGCTCGCCTTGCGTGTCGCGGTAAAACAGTAGCAGCGATACGGGTTGTTGGTGTCCCAATGGCAGGTTAATCCAGCCGCCAATCCTGAGCTTCAGCGGCTCGGTGGGTTGGCACGAGAATGCCAGTGTGTCCTGCTCATCATTGCGGTACACACGCTCTGGCACTTCGCGTAAAAACGATTTTGGAACCAGGTGGATGGGCAAACGAGGCGGTACAATTTTCATGGGCGCTCCTGTGAGTTCGCAATATTGATAGGAGCAAAGCTTACTGTTTGTTTAGAAAAACAACGTTGCGCGGCGTCTCGCTGCGTATGTGTTGTAGTCGGCAGTCTCGGGCGCCCGCGCTGAGTTGTATTGTGAAAATAGTTGAAAATAAAAACACAGGTTATTGATTTTAAACAAATACAAGCTCAATGTTGAAGTAAAATATCATCGAGATAAATCCTAAATCACCAAGTGGTCTGAAGCCACTCATCGCATAGCAGAAATTAAACTAAGCAAGCAGGGCTTTTACGCGCATAATCTAGTCGGAGGTGGCGATTATGCATGGTTTCCTAATCGACCTGGACGGTGTGGTTTACGATGGTGACCGCGTAATTCCTGGAGCGGCCGACGCTATCGCCTTCCTTAACCAGCACCACCTGCCCCATCTCTTCGTTACCAATACCAGTTCTGTGCCCGCCCGGGTTGTTTGGCAGAAGCTGCGCTTTCTGGGCATAGAAGTGCCGCTTCGCAGCATCCTCACGCCAATGATCGCGGCCAGGCAATGGATTCGCGCCAATGGCCGCGAGCCTGTGGCTGCTTTTGTTCCTCGCCCTACGCTGGCAGATTTTGAAGGCTTGAATTTATTGCCACCCGATGTTGAGGTGGGTGCCCGCGCCATTGTTATTGGTGACCTAGGCGATCAATGGGATTACCGGAAATTGAACCGCGCATTCCGGCTTCTGGATAATGCCGGCGAACAAGGCTGTTTGATTGCACTTGGTATGACACGGTTCTGCAAGGCTGAAGACGGGCGCTTACGCCTGGACGTTGCGCCTTTCGTAAAAGCGCTGGAGCACTCCTCATACATAGAGCCAACCGTGATGGGTAAGCCTGCCGCCGACTTTTTTCAGCAAGCTGCCGATAGCCTGTCGATGCCGATGAGCGAGCTGATTATGATTGGCGACGATATTTATAGCGACATACATGGCGCCCAGCGCTGCGGTATGCGTGGTTTATTGGTGAAAACAGGCAAATTTCGCGAACAGGATATTAATAGCGATGTGCGGCCCGATGCGATATTGCGTTCGATAGCGGACTTGCCGCAATGGATAAGGCAGCAGCCGTGGTCTGAGGGCTTACATGAAAAGCCGTTCGTGAGTAAAGTGCTGGACGCTGCATTCTAGCTGCGCATCAAATGCGTTATAGCTAGGTTGCCTCTGAGTAATTCCGGCTCATCCACCATTCATTTTCGAGCATACAGGCATTGCGCCTGCTTGCGTGTCGCCGCTCTTCTGTGTGGACAAAAAATACTGAGTTGCGTTTTCGACGATCCGATAGTTTACGCGGATCCTCAAACACTGGTGTCAGGTCGAGTTCGCCTAAACCTAGTTTTTTATCACGCTTTTCAGCAGCACCCTGCAGTGACAGCACATCAGCGCTGTTCTGCCGCGCGCCGCTTGCTGTTGACCGGTTGTTCTTTTTCTTCATTTTGTTTGTTGCTTGTACGCCCTGAATTGTTGCATGTACTGCATTTACAACATGTTTATCTTGATAAGTATCCCGCCACTTGGCAGCGCTGGCAAGAAAAATTGCGTTGGTTTAGCAGCCAGCCAGCAATGATGAATGATTTGTAACCATCTGGGGCTGTTGGCTGGCCAGACTGCCTGAGCCACCAAGCTATCTAGCTGCGTCGCCAGCGCGTGCCCTCACGGCTGTCTTCCAGCGTAACGCCCTGTTCCAGCAGCTGCTGCCTGATCTCGTCGGCCCGCGCGTAATTCTTGTCGAGCTTGGCTTGTTCGCGCTCTGCGATAAGCGATGCGATTAATGCTTCATCGAGCTGGTCGCCGCCAGCCCCGCCCTGGAACCATTGTTGCGGCGTTGCTTGCAGCAGGCCCATCAGGCTGGCGCAGCCGAGTAATGCGCGTGCGTGTTGTAGCGCCTGTTCACCACGGCCTTCTGTCTGGGTAATTTTTTTAGCCAGAGCGTGCAATTCGCTGATCGCTATCGGTGTATTCAGGTCGTCTAATAATGCGCGGTAGCAAGCCTGCTGCTGTAATTCTGCGCCCTGCAACATTTGCTCGCGGGCTTGCAGCTGTGTACTTTCAGTTAGCGTTTGCAGCGCAGAATAAAGCGTGTCGAGGCTGGCTTTTGCCTGTTCAAGCAACTCTGCGCTGAAGTTCAGTTCCGAGCGATACTGGGCGCTTAGCAAGGCGAAGCGAAGCGTTTCTCCGTTGTAGTGCTGCAGCAGGTCGTGCACCAGGCGAAAGTTATCGAGGGATTTCGACATCTTTTCGCCGTCGATATTAATGTAGCCGTTGTGTACCCAGAAGTTAACAAAGCTTTTGCCATCGTGCGCGCATTGGCTTTGCGCAAGCTCATTTTCATGATGCGGAAATATCAGGTCGCGGCCGCCACCGTGAATGTCGATGCACTCTCCCAGGTGTTTTTCTATCATCGCCGAGCATTCAAGGTGCCAACCCGGCCTGCCCCGGCCCCACGGGCTTTCCCAGCCGGGATCGTCATCGCTCGAAGGTTTCCAAAGTACGAAATCCCCGGCATATTTTTTATAGGGTGCAACGTCTACCCTCGCGCCAGCCAGCATATCGTCGAGGCTGCGATTGGATAACTTGCCGTAGTCCGGCATTGATTGAACCGCAAACAGTACGTGGCCTTCGGCTTCGTAGGCATGGCCGCTGGCGATGAGGTTCTTGGTCATCGCTATCATCTGTGCGATGGTTTCTGTGGCGCGTGGCTGCAGGTCGGGCTCAACATTGTGCAATGCCGCCATGTCATCAAAATAAGCTTGCGTGAACCGCGCGGTTAACACCTCAATGGGTTCGCCAGCTGCTTTGGCTGCGTTAATGATCTTGTCGTCAATATCGGTGATATTGCGCGCATAAGTTACCTGCGCGTACTGCGTTTTGAGCACACGATAAAGCAGGTCGAACACCACCGCTGGCCGCGCATTACCAATGTGCACGCGGTTGTAAACGGTGGGGCCGCAAACGTAAATGCGCACGTGTTGCGCATCTATCGGCTCGAAGTGCTGCTTGCTGCGCGTGCGCGTGTTGTAGAGTTCCAGGCTCATTTTGCTCCGCTGCTCGATGCTTCGTTGTTTGCTTTGCCCCAGCTGTCGCGCAGGCCAATAGTTTTATTAAATACAGGCTTCGCGTTAGTGTGCAGATGCCTGTCGGCCACGAAGTAGCCCTCGCGCTCGAACTGGAAAACCTGTTCCGGGCTGGCCTCAGCCAACGATGGCTCTGCAAGGCAATCGCGATGCACGCGGAGCGAGTCGGGATTTACCGACTCGAGCAAGGCTTGTTCGTCGCTACCGGCACGCTCAGGGTTTTCAATCCTGAACAGGCGATCGTACTCACGAACCTCAATGCCAACCGCATGCTCCGCTGAAACCCATTGGATTACGCCCTTGGGTTTTACGCCATCGGGTGGATCGGCGCCCAGCGTGGCGGGGTCATAGCTGCAATGCACTTCTATAATCTCGCCCTGCTCGTCGTGCACCACGCTCTCGGCAAAAATCACATAAGCGTTGCGCAACCGAACTTTTTTGCCGAGCACCAGGCGCTTGAATTTCTTGTTAGCCGATTCGCGAAAATCCTCTCGGTCTATATAGAGCTCGCGACCAAATGGTAGCGACCGGCTGCCCATGGCTTCGTTCTGTGGATGATTCGGTGCTCGCAGCTGCTCAGCGTTACTTGCATCGTAGTTACTCAATACAATTTTTAACGGCTGCATAACCACCATAGCGCGCGGCGCGTTTACATTGTGGTGTTCGCGCACCGCAAATTCGAGCTGCAACATGTCTACCACCCCATTCACGCGCGTCACGCCTGTGGAGTCACAAAAATTGCGCAGCGATTGCGCTGCGTATCCGCGTCGGCGCATACCTGAAATGGTTGGCATGCGCGGGTCGTCCCAGCCATCTACCACGCCTGCATCCACCAGGTGTTTAAGTTTGCGCTTGCTGGTAACGGTGTAGTTAACGTTAAGCCTTGAAAATTCGAACTGCCTGGGCTGGTTCGGCACCGGTAGCTGCTGAAGAAACCACTCGTAAAGCGGGCGATGATCCTC
>JABDNS010000044.1 GCA_013043705.1 Pseudomonadales bacterium | reverse complement strand
CGCCAAAACAAAGATCGTCTGCCAACACGACGCCGAAAGCCTCATCGCCAATCAAGGTTCTGCCGGTGAGGATCGCATTGCCGAGCCCGGCCATCTTGCGCTGCCGGGTGGTTGAAAAAGTACCGCGGTTAATTACATCGCGAATGCCGTCAAGAAGCTCTTCCTTACCGGTGCCGGCGATTTCTTTTTCCAACTCGTAGTTGGTATCGAAATGATCGTTGATCGCCCGTTTGCCGCGACCCGTAACGAAACCCACTTCATAGAGACCGGCGTCCAGCGCCTCTTCAACACCGTATTGCACCAACGGCTTATTAACGATGGGCAGCATTTCCTTGGGCATGGACTTGGTTGCCGGTAAAAACCGGGTGCCGTAACCTGCCACTGGAAAAAGACATTTCTTTATCATGAATTGCTCCGTTGCCTATTCGGGTTTTCTAGTCGGGAAGTTCTACTTAGAAAAATCAGTGTTCGCGGCCATAAACATCGTCGTACCTGACGATATCATCTTCACCAAGGTAGCTACCCGATTGCACTTCAATTAGCTCCAGCGGGATTTTGCCAATGTTTTCCAACCGGTGTTTGTGGCCAAGCGGAATATAGGTGGACTCATCTTCACTAAGCGTAAACACTTTATCTCCACAGGTAACCTGCGCAGTTCCGGACACTACCACCCAGTGTTCAGCGCGGTGATGGTGCTTTTGCAGGGAAAGTTTATGGCCTGGCGATACAATGATTTTCTTCACCTGGAAGCGGTCGGCCAGCGATATGGTTTCGTAAGAACCCCAGGGACGATAAACAATTTTATGCGTATCGCCCTCACCCCTGCCACTTGCCTGCAACTGCGAAACAATTTTTTTCACATCTTGCACTTTATTTCGATCTGCCACCAAAACTGCGTCGGCCGTTTCAACCACTACCAGGTCCTTCACGCCCAGCGTGGCGAGCAAACGATGCTCACTGTGCAGATAACTGTTATTGGTTTCTATTGCGAGCACATCGCCTACCGCGACATTGCCATTGCCATCGGCTGGCTGCACCTCATGCAAACTCGACCAGCTACCCACATCGCTCCAGCCGGCATCCAGGTCGACAACTGCGCGACGCGCCGATTTTTCCATTACCGCGTAATCGATAGAATCTGACGGGCAGCTAGCAAACGCATCGGCATCAAGGCAGGTGAAATCGAGATCGCGACGCGACGCAGCAACGGCCTTTTCGCAGGCAGCGAGAATATCCGGCGCCCGCGCGCCTATCTCTTCAATGTATCTGGCCGCGCGAAACATAAACATGCCGCTATTCCAAAGGTAACTGCCATCGGCCAGATAAGCCTGCGCAGTAGCGAGATCCGGTTTTTCAACAAACTCCGCTATCTCGCTAGCGCCTGCAACGCCGGTATCGCCAGACTTGCGAATATAGCCATAGCCGGTTTCGGGTTGGTCGGGCACCACGCCGAACGTGACCAGGTAATCCTGGTTGGCGGCTTGCTCGGCGAGTAATAGCGCTTGCTGGAGCGCGTGTGCATCGGCAACCAGGTGATCGGCAGGCAGCACCAGCAAAGTTGCCTCGCTATCATTTTGCAACGCATGCAGGGCCGCACAGCAAACAGCAGGCGCGGTGTTGCGCGCCGCAGGCTCGAGCAATATGGCATCCACCGATGCGGATATATCCTGCATCTGCTGCGCAACCAAAAACCGGTTTTCGTTATTGCACACAAACACTGCCCCGCCCAGCCTTGGCAAACCGGTAAGGCGCTGCACGGTTTGCTGCAGCATCGAACTGCCAGAGCCAGTAAGGTCAAGAAACTGCTTGGGGTAGGCTGGCCTGGATAGCGGCCATAGCCGGGTACCGGAACCACCGCAGAGAATGACAGGAGTAATCATAAAAAATGCTGTGTTAGTGTGTTTTTTTGTGGTCGCGAATATTACACGAAATAGGCCAATCCAAGGCACCGGAGAGTTGACAGAACGGTGCCATCCAACCAAAAATTAGCCAAACTCGCCCTCGATTTAACCCTAGCACGTTCGGGGTCGCCAAGCGCTGCAGAATTTCGCAGGTGAAAAGCATTGTGCCGCCCTATGCTAACGGTATCTGCAACGCTACCGCTGCGATTTTTCCAAACGCGGTTTGTAGCCAGGTTAGCGCGTAAAATGACGGGCAAGCTTCCCGACAACGACCGGAGCCAGCAACATAATGAAAAAAATCGCCCACACTTTCACCAGCCTGCTTACGGGGCTTGTGTGCTTGCTCACCGCTTCTGTAGCCACGGCGCTGGACTACAGCGCTAGTCTCAACTTTGACGCCGAATCGCAGGGCGATGGACGCCTCGACGGTACCGGCCGCTCTGAGGTGGTAACCAGAAGCGGTATTGATTTGGAGGTTTCCCAGGATAATCCTGGCTTGCAGCTACGCGGCGACTACAGCTACCGCTTCGAGCACTACGAAAACGACACCAACAGCGACCGCTCTTCTGCCAACGGCAGCAGCGAATTGGTGGCCACACTGCTCGAGCAGCGCCTGTCCTGGCTGGCCTCCCACGAAATTAGCGATATTTCAGCGAGCCGCCGCGACGCCGCCGATATCGGCGACGACAAAAGGCGCCGACAGCAGATCAGCACAGGCCCGCTCATCACTCTGCCGTTCAGCCGTGCAGACAGCGTTGTACTAAGCGCAAGCTACAGCAAAATTTTTGTCGATGATGCGAACAACGCGAGTTTGAACACCGGCAACAGTGATAGCGACCTCGTGAGTGCAAACCTGAACTGGCAACGCGCGCTGTCACCAATATCGCAACTACGCGCTGGTTACCAGTTCCAGGACTTTGAACGCGAAGGCATCGATCAATCCACCGAGTTCCAGCGCGTGTATGCCAGCTTTTCGCGCAGCTTACGATTGCTCAGCTACAACCTAACACTGGGTTCGAATAGCTCGAAATCTGGCAGTAGTAGGAGCAATAACGGTGCTTTCTACCAGGCAGACATCAGTCGCGACGATGGTGCAACACAATTCTCTGCTAGTGCCAGTAGGCAACGCAGCGAGTCGAGCATTGGTTTATCGGGCCTGCGCTTTGATACCGCGCTGAGCGTGCCTGATGCAGGTGACCTGGGCGCTGGCTTAACCCAGGAAAACAGCAATATCCAGGGCGAAGTGGATATTACTTTTTTCGATCTTGATTATCGCAGCACGGTGAACTGCCGTCGCTGCAGCTACGGCGCTGAGCTTAGCTTCGCAAAAAACGAATACGAGACAAATGCGGCTGCGGATGATGAAGTGAGCAGCGCACGGCTTTTTTTCAATTACAATTTAACGCGGCACACCACCCTGGAAATTAACACGGACTACTCACGCACCGAATTCAAAATTGATGGCGCGCAGGACGATAACAGTGGCGGCTCACTTTATTTAAACTGGAATGCCACCCCTAATTTGCGTATTGAGCTAGGCGGCGGATACGATCAGGAAGAGGCCGACACCGGCGCGAACTACTATAACGCCTACGGCTCGCTGGGCTTGCAATACGACTTGTTTAAACGCAACTAACTTAACCACAAGCAATCGCTAGCCAGGCCAATGTGCCCCACCCTGAATAACAAAATCGCGATCCAAGCTCAAAACCTCGACAATTTGTCCCTGCGCTATGCTGCTTTTTGCCGCCAGCGGCAGCAATGCATTTGATGCAACCAGTGAAGAAACCAACCCTGAGCCCTGCTCGGGATAACGGCTTACGCATAAC
>JABDNS010000029.1 GCA_013043705.1 Pseudomonadales bacterium | reverse complement strand
ATACCCAATTTTTCCTCGAATGTTTAAATAACCATGCTTGGATGCGCGGTAAATAGCGCACCCAGTGCTAGGCGATATTGCCTTTCAGCTCCAGGCCCTCTGCGCGACGCAGGTTCCTGATCGAAATACTCATTGCAATCATGCAAATACCTACCACGCCAAACAACAACATAAAACAGGAGCTGCGGATGTCGAGCAAATCAGATGCAAGCCCAAACAAAATCGGCAAGGTGAATCCGCCCAGACCACCGATTACACCAACCATACCGCCAACCGAGCCCATATTGTCGGGGTAATAGTCGTGAATAATTCGATACACACTGGCTTTCCCTATGCCCATCGCAATACCAATAACGAATACCAGCGTGGTAAAAACCCAAACGTTGGTGCCAATCGCAAATTCGTGATCACCGCTCATGCCATGTACGATGTATGTAGTTTGCGGATAGGAAACAAAGAACAAACAAACCAGGCAGGTCCAGAAAACTGCCCAGTTAACATTGCGCGCCCCGTACTTATCCGAAAGCCAACCACCCAAAGCGCGGATCAAACCCGACGGCAAGGTAAAACACATGGTGATTAAAGAAGCTGTTTTGAGGTCCATCTGGTATTCACCCACATAATACTTGGGCAACCAGAGCGCCAGCGCCACAAAACCGCCGAAAACGAAGTAGTAATACATACCGAAGCGCCAAACCCTTAATTCCTTTAACGGCGCCAGCTGCTGGCCAAGGGATATGTGCGTGCCCGACCTGGCGCGCTCCTGCTGGCGTGGATCCGGGTAGGTGAAAATCCAGAAAATTACCGCCATAACCAGCATGGCAATGGAATAAACCTGCGGCACCATGCGCCAGCCAAAAGCCACCACGATGAGCGGTGCAACCAGGTTAGTAATAGCCGCGCCTGCGTTGCCGGCGCCGAAGATGCCCATAGCCGTACCCTGGCGCTCATCCTCGAACCAGGCCGAAGTGTAGGCAATGCCAATGGCAAACGAGCCACCGGCCAGGCCCACAAAAAGACCGATAACAAGGTACTGCCAATACTCTGTAGCAAACGCCAGGCCGTAGGTTGGTATGGCCACCAGGATCATATGTACCAAAAACACGATTCGGCCACCGTAGCGATCGGTGAGAATGCCAAGCGGCAGTCGCGTGATAGAGCCGGTAAGGATGGGGGTGGCAACAAGCACACCGAATTGCGTGTCGGAAAGACCCAATTCCTGTTTAATTTTTATCCCGATTATCGAGAACATGGTCCAGACAGCGAAATTGCAGGCAAAGGCCAGCGTATTCATTGACAGGACTGACCACTGCTTCTGCCGGAGTGTTGGCATTATTTACTATTCTCGAGAATCGAAGACGGAGCACCCCAATTTTGCTTGAAAAACCCGATACTGATCTTGATCTAGATCAAACAAACCGAGGCTAACAAATCATTTCGATTTTCGGACGCGACATGACATGCCTGCGATCAAGCAATCATCTCTTGGTAGAATATAGTGCATCGTGGCGATTTCACCTTGGGATTGACTGTGGCAATATTGAAAGTCAGCCAGGCAATAATGGCTACCAATGTTTTAGCTCATCGCGCTAATGTATCCACGGATAAGTGAACTGCTGTTTAAAAAATGGCTAGCTCCATTGACCAAGCGTACAAGACATGAATTCAGGTGAGTTATTTCAAGATAGTTACGAGCGCGCCTCCGGACAAACGGTGGATGGCCAGGACTTCTTCACGCACTTTTATACTGTGTTTCTTGCCGCGGACAAGGCGGTTGCCGAAAAATTTATCAACACGGACATGGCGCACCAAAAAAGTATGCTGAAAAAGTCTTTCTATAGTCTTTACAGCTTTCATATCAGTACCAATACCGATTACTTACTTGAAAAAATTGCCAGGAAACATGGCAAAGGCAATATGAATATCAGTCCAGTTCTGTATGACATCTGGCTGGAATCTTTGATTCAAACCGTTACAGTCTATGATCCACAATTTAACCGGGAAATTGAACTTGCCTGGAGGCTGGTACTGGCGCCGGGCATTGCATTCATGAAATTTCATAGTGCCTGAATAGCTTAGAAACCGCTTACAACGCTATTTTCTTTTTTAACTCCACCAATTCAACATAGAGGCAATAATGATTCTTTTGCATAAGACGACTGCGTGCCTGGGCTCTACATTTATCTACCTTACATTATTTTGTTCAGCATTTTGCACCCAGTCTTTCGCAGCCGAGTCGATTGCCGAGGCATTTAAACAAGGCACTACGAATATTCATTTGCGCTTGAGATATGAAGATGTCGACCAGGATGCGAATGAGGGCGCCAACGCGCTAACGCTCAAATCAAGGCTTACTTACAGTAGCGCCGACTACCAGGGCATTGCGGTGCTGCTGGAGCTTGATGACGTAACCGAGCTGGGTGACGTCGATTACCGAACCGCGCCGAACGATGCCAGTAACCCCAACAAGGCCATCGTTGCTGACCCGGAAGGTACCGAGGTAAACCAGGCCTACTTACGCTATCAATACGAAGAGACTTCTGCCCAATATGGTCGTCAGCGTATCCTGTTAGACAACCAGCGCCACCTCGGTGGCGTTGGGTTCCGGCAAAACGAGCAAACCTACGATGGCTTTAGTATTCAATCTAAAGCCCTGGCGAACACGGCAATTTACGCGGCCTATATTACAAATGTGAACCGAATATTCGGTGAAGATAACGCGATTGGCGATCATGGCCAGGATGGCACCGCGCTGTTAAACATCGCGCACTCGTTCAACGAAACTGACAAGCTGGTGGCCTACTACTATGGCATCGACAACGACGATGTGGCGAAATTTTCTACCGACACCTACGGTATCCGCTGGAAATCCAGGCCCGCAAATGCGTTTAATTATGTAGTGGAATTCGCCCAACAAACAGATGCGGGCAAGAACAACAGAAATTACACCGCAAACTACTACCTGGTTGAGGGCAGCGCGAAATTAAAGCCCGTTACCATCAAAGCCGGCTACGAAGTTCTGGGCGCAGACAATAACGAAGGCGAGTTCATCACGCCGCTCGCTACGCTACACAAATTTCAAGGCTTCACCGATATGTTTTTAAACGGCGGCGCAGGAAATATTAGTGGTGGCATCGAGGACATATATGTCTCATTAGCCGGAACCGTAAATGGCGTAAAGCTAGGTGCTTTTTTCCACCAGTTCAATGCTGAGGACAAGCAGGCTAGTGGCATGGATGATTATGGAAAAGAATATGCCGCCTCTCTGGCTAAAAAATATGGCCCGCTCGGCGTTAGTTTAAAGTACGCCAACTTCAACGCTAAAGATTTTGGCAACGATACAAAAAAATTATGGCTAACGGTAACGGCCAATTTATAGAGCATGCAAAAACCGATAATCACCTGCAATATGGCACATTAACTAATTGATGTAGGCACAGAATCAACGGCATCTTATGCAGTGAAGCTTGTTACAATATGCCTTACAACATCGGCTGCCAACGCGCTAGGGTGCTCAATTGCTTAGACCATGCTTGCACAAACTAAAATAAACTGCGGAAACTGTCGTTTGGGCAGTATTTGCCTGCCGCTGGCGCTGGAATCGCACGACATTACCCAACTCGATGAAATTGTCCAGCGTGGCCGCCCCCTGCAAAAAGGTGAGTACCTTTATCGCAAAGGGGAGAAGTTCGAATCAATATGGGCGGTTCGCTCTGGCCTTGTGAAAGCTATCAGAGTCACCAGCGATGGCCTTGAACAGGTTACCGGGTTTTATTTTCCCGGTGAAATAGTGGGCATGGATGGCATTGGATCTGAGAAATATGCAGCCTCTGTAGTTGCACTGGAAACATCGGCCGTATGTGAAATTCCGTTTCATCGCCTAGAAGAACTGAGCCAACGTGTGCCCAGTATGCAACGACATTTTTTTAAACTCATGAGCCAGGAAATCAACAGCGATCAACAACTCATTACGCTGCTTAGCAAAAATACCGCTGAGGAGAAAATTGCTTCACTACTGCTTAGCATATCGGCTCGCAACACGCGGCGGAATTTGTCTGCCGTGAATGTGCGCCTGCAAATGAGTCGCACGGATATCAGCAATTTTCTCGGCCTGACCCTGGAAACCGTAAGCCGCATTTTCAGCCGTTTCAACAAACAAGGCTTAATTGCTGTCGACGGTAAAAACGTCGACCTCATCGACCTCGAAAACCTTAGGGCTGTAGCAAAATTCTAAGGCAAAACTCTAAAGTAAAATTATAAGCCCCTAGAACGCAGCGTTAATGCCTACCAGGTAAACATCTGAATGCGCCGTGGCGCTGCTCAATGGTGGACCAGCGGGAGTGCCGCCTAGTCCGCCAGACAAAAAGTTCAACGGCGCAAAGCCGTCGGTGCGGATATATTCGGCAAACAGCTTCACGCTGGACGTGGCGAATGCCGCCAATCCCAATACATACTGGTCCTGCTTTTCCCATGGCGCATCGTCCGGGCCCGCGTCGAAACGGCTGAATTCCACGCTTACATCGGCTGGCATGCCCAACAAACCGCTGCGATATTTTAGGCCAACATCAAAACTGGTTACATCGCTGGCAGCAAACTGTGGAAAGCTGACGGGATTGAAAGTGCCCGGCCATTTTTCTGTCGTCTCCGCCCACTCCGCTTTAAGCGTTAACTTGCCAGCCTGGTAGCGGGCGTAAATGTCATAGGCAGGATTGTTATCGTTACAGGGCTCGAAATGCTGGATGGGAAACTCCTGGCAGTATGCCGACCCGCGCTGGTACGACGCACCGGCCAGCAAGCTGTGCCCATCGGCCAGTGGAACCGTGTAGTTCACATCAACCGCATGGTTATTCAGCTTGCTCGGCACATTGGTGCCGTTAACCGGCGTATTGGCCGCGCGAAATTGTGAGCCGCCCTCGATGGCCATGAACGAAAGGTTCAAACCGTTTTTGACATAGCCCAGCGTCGCGCCATTGGCGATACCGCCGAAAGCATGCCAAACCGTAGACGCAGTGAAGGGATTCACCGTATCGGTAAGGCCAAATGGTATGACCATTTTGCCAAGGCTAAGGTAGAAAGGCGATTCGGCAAGGTTGCCAAGCAACACAAAGGCTTTACGCACGTGGACCTGGTTACGCTCTATGTCGGTGTTAATGCCGCTGCCGAAACTTTGCTCCGGATCGAATAACAGCTCCATGTTGGCGCTGACCCAACCACCAAGGGATGCGGAAAAACCGAGCTGCGCGCTGTGCACTACCGCTTCGGAAACCGAGGTTCCCACCTGGTTGGCACCAGTCGGGTGCCGCATTAAGTAGCCGAAGCGATCCGCTTCATTACTCTCCTGGTAGTTGGCAATCGCAGTAACCGCGCCCTGCAAATTAACAGAATTAGCGGGCAAGGTACCGTCCTGCCGGGCCTGTAAAATAGCAAGTTGCTTAAAACGGATATCGGTAGTCGGGTCGAGTAGCCCATAGCCAAACTCTGCGTTGGTCTGCAAGCCAGTTTGCGTGGAACTCGCTCGTTTTTTGTTATTGCTACTCGCCGCCGTTTCGCTAGCACTTTGCTCTGCAATCAGTTTACGCTGGTTCGCTTTGAGTACCTGATTTTCTTGTTCCAGCGCCTCGAGTCGCTGCAGCACGCTTTGCTGTTGTTGCATTTGTTGAGATTGTTGCGCTAATGCATTCGGGATACACGCCATAACCCAGCTAATTCCAGCAAGCACTACGCCATTGCGCACAATTTTTCGACACATCATTCCAGGCCCCCGATTTTTCGTCTGAAATAACTCTAGACCAATAATCATAGTGGCGTGTAGCTGCAGTCGCTCTTATCGAGGAATCGCGCATGTCATCCGGTTTAATAGTGCTAGGATCACGGGAGTTTCAAACGTAAAATGAACCTGAGCCACCAAAACGAACCAGTAATATGCCAAAACCAGAGCACGAACCATTAGGTAATAGCCAACTACCCCAGGCCGGCTTACCGCTATGGAACCTGGGTTTTCGCCCGTTCTTTATGGGTGCCGCGTACTTTGGCGCTTTAAGCGTAGCGCTGTGGATTTACATATACCGATCTGGTGCCGCGCTTTATCCGCAAACTGTGAGCCCCAGTTTGTGGCATGCCCACGAATTGCTTTTCGGTTATGTGCTGGCGGTAATTGCAGGCTTCTTGCTCACCGCCACAAAAAACTGGACCGGCAAACAAACGCTGCACCGCGCGCCACTGGCATGGCTGTTTTTCTTGTGGCTAGCAGCCAGGCTAAGCCTGCTGGTTGGCGCTATACCGCTGGCAATTAGCGCCGCGCTGGATTTAGCGTTTATCGTCTGGCTGTTTATCGCCATCGCTGGGCCTATTATTGCCGCCAGGCAAAAAAGACAATACGCGATACTTGGCAAACTGGTTTTTTTATTGTGTTGCAACGCGCTTTTTTATCTTGACGCGCTTGGGGTGATCAACGGCGTAGCTTACCCCGCAATTTACACAACGCTCTACGTTGTGATTGGTTTAATTTTGATGATGTCGAGGCGATTGATTCCGTTTTTTGTGGAAGCAGGTGTGGGCTACAAGATACAGCTGCGCAATTCCACTACAGTCGATTTAGCTAGCCTGTTTGTTTTTCTGGGCTTTTTCCTATGCGAAGTATTCTTTCCATCAAGCGGATACCAATATTTTTTCGCAGGCTTATTAGTGCCCATCCTTAGCATTAGAGCCTGGTGGTGGTATACGCCAGGCGTACTTAAAAAGCCGTTGCTAATCAGCCTGTATTTAGCCTACTTGGGTATCGTTTTCGGCTTTGTCCTGTTCGCGCTGGTGCCGTTAACAGCAATTACACCGCTATTGGCAGTACATATGCTTACTATTGGCGGCATTGGATTAGTAACGGTTAGCATGATGGCCAGGGTCTCCTGGGGCCACAGCGGCCGCAACATTCAGGAGCCGCCAAAAATTCTGGGCTGGATTTTTACCGGCCTATTGCTGGCTGCTCTCACCAGGGTGCTGGCGCCACTTTTCTCGAAACTCTCCTATCCGGAATGGGTTGTATTTTCCGCTTCGCTTTGGGTTGTTTCGCTACTCTGCTTTGCGCTCGTTTACACACCTATTTGGCTTCGCCAGCGAATCGATAGACAATACGGCTAAGCACTTGCAGTGACCGGAGAAATATCATGTCCAAAGACCCACTAGGCATAGTCGAAAAACTTTCAACCAGCTCGGGAACATCGAAATACCTGAGCCTGGCCAAGCTGGCCGAAAAAACTGGCACAGACGTGGCGCGACTACCCCACACCGTCAAGATCCTGCTGGAGAACCTTGCCAGGCGCGTCGATGGCAGGGATGTAACAGTAGCCGACGTCGAAGCACTGGCACGCTGGCCGCACGGCGAAGATGCACCGCTTGCGTTTATGCCTGCACGCGTGTTGATGCAAGATTTCACTGGCGTTCCGGCCGTCGTTGACCTGGCAGCGATGCGAAGTGCGGTAGCCCGGGCCGGCGGCGACCCGCAAAGTGTCAATCCGTTTGTGCCGGTTGACCTGGTAATAGACCACTCCGTGCAGGTCGATCGCTTCGGCACTAGCGATGCTTATAGCGCCAACCTTGAGTGGGAGTATCGTCGCAACCGGGAGCGCTACGCTCTGTTGAATTGGGCGCAACAAGCTTTTGAAGGCTTTCGTGTTGTACCGCCGGGTATGGGTATTTGCCACCAGGTAAATCTTGAACATCTAGGCCAGGTGGTTATTGAGCGCGACGGCTGGGTATTCCCCGATACATTGGTGGGAACCGATTCGCATACACCCATGATCAATGGGCTCGGTGTATTGGGCTGGGGCGTGGGTGGCATCGAGGCCGAAGCGGCTATGCTGGGCCAGGCAATGTTCTTACCGAAACCGGTAGTACTCGGTGTAAGAACACAGGGCACACTGCCACCTGGAACCACTGCCACCGACCTGGTGCTAACTCTCGCACAAATGCTCAGGGCGCACGGCGTGGTAGGCAAGTTTGTCGAATTTTTCGGCGCCGGGTTGAGCACACTAAGCCTCGCTGATCGCGCTACCTTATCAAATATGTCGCCGGAGTTTGGCGCAACGGCCACATTGTTTCCTGTCGATGAAAACACGCTGGCCTATTTACGCCTGACCGGCCGCGACAACATCGTTGATTTAGTTGAAAGCTATACACGCACGCAAGGCCTGTTCCGTACTGACGAAGACATTGAACCGAACTTCAGCGAAGTACTCGATCTGGACTTGAGTAAAGTCGAACCCAGCCTGGCTGGCCCGAAGCGGCCGCAAGATCGTGTTGCATTATCGGGCGTTAAACAATCTTTTAATGCAGCTATGGAAGGTACCGCGGGTAACGCAAGTTCAGATGAAATTGCCCGGCTCACCGCCGAGGGCAGCACAGAAGTTGGTGATTTTCTAAAGGCCTCCCCGGAACACATCGCGCAAGCATCGGCTGCTGCATCAGTGAGCAATGGTTCGGTTGTCATAGCGGCCATTACAAGTTGCACCAACACATCGAATCCCTCGGTCATGATCGCTGCGGGCTTGCTGGCTCGCAAAGCGGTTGAAGCCGGCTTGCAATGCAAGCCCTGGGTAAAGACCTCGCTGGCACCTGGCTCACGCGTAGTAACGCAATACCTGGATAAGGCCGGCCTAACGCCTTATTTAGAAAAGTTGGGATTCAACCTGGTTGGTTATGGCTGCACTACCTGTATAGGCAACTCAGGGCCATTGCCCGAAGAAATCGCCGAGGCGGTTAAAAGCAGAAAGCTGGCGGTAGCCGCCGTACTCTCGGGGAACCGGAATTACGAAGGCCGCATTCATAGCCAGGTGAAAGCCAGCTACTTAGCCTCACCACCGCTGTGTGTCGCCTACGCATTGGCAGGCACGGTGTTGTGTGACCTGAGCGTTGACCCGCTGGGCGTCGATCAACTTGGTAATCCGGTTTATTTGAAAGATATCTGGCCAAGCGCCGAAGAAATTGAAGCGCTTGCAGCCAAAGCGGTGGACTCCAAACAATTTGAGATTGAATACGGGCGCATCTTCGAAGGCGACGACAAATGGAAAAGCATGCCCGCGCCCACCGGCACATTATTTGACTGGACCGACGATTCCACCTACGTGCGCGAACCGCCGTTTTTTATCGATTTTCCCGACACACCCGCGCCGTTAGCTGACATCCACGGCGCGCATGTGTTGGCGATGCTAGGAGACACGATAACTACCGATCATATTTCACCAGCTGGCAGTATCGCAGCTGATTCCGCGGCCGGAAAATACCTGTCTGCGCAAGGCATACCAGTCGACGAATTCAATAGTTTCGGCTCCAGGCGCGGCAACCATGAAGTGATGATGCGCGGTACATTCGGCAACCTACGCTTGCGCAATATGATGGTTCCGGGCGTTGAAGGGCCCAAAACCATACACATTCCAAGCGGCGCTCAATTAAGTATCTATGACACCGCGATGCGCTACCTTCAGGAAGGTACACCGCTCGTTGTTATTGCAGGCAAGGAATACGGCTCGGGTAGTTCACGTGACTGGGCCGCCAAGGGTTCTGCCCTGCTAGGCATTAAAGCGATTATTGCTCAAAGCTATGAGCGGATTCACCGCAGTAACCTGGTTTGCATGGGTGTGCTACCACTGCAGTTCAAGGAAGGTGAGTCGGCGCAGTCACTGGGCTTAAGCGGAAACGAAACCTTTGCTATTACTGGCATCGCTAACGGCATTGAGCCACGCCAAACTGCCAGTGTATTAGTAACACGAAAAGATGGCTCTGAACTAACCTTCGAAACGCTGGTAAGAATCGACGCGCAGGCGGAAGTTGATTATTTTGTTAACAACGGGATTTTGCAGATGGTGTTGCGGCAGTTGTTGGCTGAACAATGATAACGTTGCTTGGGTTTCTTATCTCTGCTGCCAAACTTATTACTGCGCCCAATAAAGTTTAACGCGATTTTCTAACGCGTTCTTGGTCATGCCGGCCTTACGTCCCACTGCCAAGGCTTGTTGCTTGTCCATTTTATGTTTGTCGGCAAGGTGAATGGCCAACCAGGCGCCTACTCTATTGCTGCTCGAGCAATGCAATAAAACCGGCGCATGATCTTGCGCGGCTACCGCCGCCTCAATCTGCGAAATAACGGCGGGATCAAAGCTTGGTGAGGCAGTCATAATGGGTATGTTGTAGTACTGCATACCCAGGCTTTCAGCTGCCGCTTTCTCATCCCAGTCGATTTCTTCCGGGTTGCGCAAGTTAATTACTGCAACAACACCTTTTTCGCTGGCTATTTTTAATGCTTCGGTATCAGGCTGGTCTGCAAAATAAAGATGCTTCAGCTGGGTTACTCTTACCGCCTGCCCCCAGGTTTGAACGGCGCTAACATCAGCAGGAACTATCGCATGCTCTTCGGTGTGCACACAAGCGGCAATCAAACTGGCAAGCAGTGCGAACTGTAAGAATAATTCAACTTTTTTCAAAACTTTTACTCCATCTATTTCAATATGGGTCCAAGAGTATGGGCATAATAATGCTTATACAGGCTAGCCATATTGTATAGTGGAAGGTAGGTATCAATTAGTAAATAAATCTAACAAAATGCTTCGGCAGTTGTCATAAAATACCTGTGGATATGTTGGTAACATACCAATATAGCGATACGATTCAGCAATGGAGCAACTTATATGATTGATGATCCGTCAAAAAATGAGGCACAGGAACCGGAAGTACCCGAGGAAGTATCCGAGGACACTCAGGAGCCGCAAGCATCCAAGTCGCTATCAGAAAATGTTAAATCCCGTCCAATATGGCTACGATTATTTTTTATGTTGGTGATAGGCTTTATTTGGGGCGTCTCCCGATTTGTTATTGGCGCCGTAATATTCCTACAATTTTTTTGGGTGCTTTTCGGTGGCGAGACTAACAATGGCCTGAAGCGATTCGGGCAGCAGCTGGCTATTTTTTCAATGCAGGTTGTTTCCTACCTAACGTTCAATACCAACGAAAGGCCGTTTCCTTTCGATCTGGATTGGCCGGAAGTAGACGACTAAATCGAATACCGGAAGACTGAAAAAAGGCGGCGGCTCTAGATAAGGTTATAGTTCAGCACGCGGCATTTTCATCGGCGTGTCGGTGAGGCCCCCATTCACGCCATAAATTTCACCGGTAATATAGTCTGCGGCGGGGGATGCAAGAAAAAGCGCGCATGCTGCAATATCTTCAGGCTGGCCCAACCTGCCCATCGGGGTACCGGCCACCATTACGCGCTCTAGCTCATCATTCATAATACTGGCTAGCGCTGATGTTAGCGTTGCGCCAACCGCAATGCCGTTCACCCGGATCTTGGGTGCAAAATCCTGCGCCAGGCTTCGCGTCATAAAATCTTGCGCTGCTTTGGCTACACCATAAGAAACAAAACCCGGTTGCGGAAATTTACCGGCAACCGAGGAGATGTTCACAATCGAGCCCTTGCCGGCAGTCTCAACCATACGTGGTGCGCTCAGCCTGGAAAGTGCAAAGGCCGTTGTGGTGTTAAATCGAAAACTGTTTTCGAACTCTTTGTCCGTTGTCTCCAACGCCGCCTTGGGTCCAGACCCGCCTGCATTAT
>JABDNS010000033.1 GCA_013043705.1 Pseudomonadales bacterium | reverse complement strand
GCCATTTTCGCCAATAATTTTGACGATATTTCGATTATTCCAACCTTTGTGCTTACCCCCATGATTTACCTGGGTGGTGTCTTTTACTCTGTGGATCTTCTGCCCGAGTTCTGGGCCAAGGTATCGCTGGCCAACCCGATACTGTATATGGTGAACGGTTTTCGCTACGGTATTTTGGGCGTTAGTGATGTGCCGCTTGGCGTGTCTTATTTTATGCTTACGCTGTTCGTGGTGCTGGGTTTTGGCACCTCGATGTATTTGTTAACGCGCGCAGAAATACTGCGCACTTGATACACGCGTAGTCGTGCATCTGTGTATTAGTGTATTGTCTGTGTATCGAGAGCGCGATGATTGGCCGTTAATGAAAACCAGTTTATGAAGAACGGGCAAAACAACACAGGCGCATATGCCGCCAAATCCGCACTGGGTAAAACCAGCCGCTACCCCCCAGCTTACGACCGCACATTACTGCACGCCATACCGCGCAGCGCGTATCGCGACACATTGCAATCCAACGTTAGCCTGGCGACTGCACACGCACCGTCACAGGGCTTTGACGTTTGGCACTGCTTCGAGCTCTCCTGGCTAAACGATAAAGGCAAGCCCCGCTTCGCATGGGCGCGCTTTAGCGTGGATGCCAATTCTGAATTTATCGTTGAATCCAAGTCGCTGAAACTCTACCTGGCCAGTCTTAATCAACAGCGCTTCGCCACCGTGCTAGAGCTTGAGCAAACTGTTTCGAAAGATATCAGCGATGCATGCGCTTGCACCGTGTTGTTCAATGTGCAGCACAATACCGCGCTGCACGCCGATAGCCGTTCGATTGACAGCGATCTCGCCGCCATTTCTCTCGACGACATCGATATCGACTGCAGCGTGTATAAGCGCGAAGCGTCGTTGCTAACGGTGATGGATAACACGGTTGAGCAGGAATTACTGCACAGCCGCTTGCTGCGCAGTAATTGCCCGGTAACCGGCCAGCCCGATTGGGCAGAATTGACTATTAGTTATTCAGGCCAGCGTATCGAGCCGCAAAGCTTGCTGCAATACATAGTGAGTTACCGCCAGCACAGCGGCTTTCACGAGCAGACCATCGAGCAAATCTATACCGACCTGGCGGGTCTGCCAGGCATGCAAGAGCTGGCAGTGCTGGGGCGCTATACGCGGCGCGGTGGAATCGCCATTAGCGTATTGCGTGGCAGTACAGCGGCCATTAGTACGCTGGACGAGTTAGCCGTGGCAGCTGCGCCTGGCCAATAGATGCTAGCAGCTGTTAAGCCTGTCTTGTGCACGCCAGCATTATCTACGGCCGGCGTTACTGGTATGAATGCAATATGGTCGTATTACGCCTATAGTAGAATCCGCTTCGGCCGATACATAAACCAACGGCTAATGTGCTTCAGTCAATGCGTCAATCAACTTAAGTAAGCTATGACCCTATCATCTCCCATGCTTATGCTCGCCAGCGGACTTTGGTTGCTGTTATTGGCCGGCTGCGTGGTGTTTGCATTGTTTGCCAATAAACAAAAAGAGCGCGCCGAGCAGGCGGAAGCGGCGCTGCGCGAGCATCAAGGCATGCAGGCGCAAGCGATGTCCGAAACTGAGGATGCGCAAGCCGAAGGCACAACAGACGCGTCAGCACCGGCTGATGTAAACCTGGCCAGCGAAAATGCCATGTATCTCGATCAGCTCGAACGCCTGCGCGATATGTTGCGCGCCAGCGAAGAGCAGGCCGACGGTCTCCGCGAAGAACTGGAGCGCAGCGAAACAACCGCGGCAAGTCGCCAAGGGGTCATCGATTCGCTCGAGGCCGAAAGAGATATCTTACAACGCCAGGTGCAGAATCTATCCGCGGGTATCGAAGCGGGCGGTAAGGACACCATGCGCGAGATGATTGTTAACTTCACCGAGGAAAGCCGCGAGCTGCTCGAGGCGATAGAGCAGGCCGGTAGAGAGAAGGCGGAACTGCAGCAAATGGTTAAAGATATGCAGGCAGATGGCAAAGGCACCTCTGGCACAGTCATTGGCTTACAGCGCAAGTTGTCGCAGGCCGAGGCGCAGATAGCGCAATTGCAGCAGGGCCAGCGTTAGCTGGGCTCTAGTTGCTTTACACTGCGTTAGCAATCCATTAGAGTTCGCCGCGCGCTTTTCAGCGCGCCAGATTTTCGGTGAGGTGTCTGAGTGGTCGAAAGAGCACGCCTGGAAAGTGTGTAACGGGCAACTGTTCGAGGGTTCAAATCCCTCCCTCACCGCCATGAATAAAAAAGGCCCCATCCGGGGCCTTTTTTATTTATCTGCGAGAGTAAGGCGTTTTGTTCTGACTCCAGGGTTCGCAAAATTGCGCAGCAATTTTCACCGAGCGAAGCGAGCCCGAAGGGTCAGAAAAAGCGCTAGCTTTTTCTGAGTCAATCCCTCC